>CAMOUB010000035.1 GCA_946626345.1 uncultured Caryophanales bacterium
GTTGCTACAGCTGCTAGAGCTGCACATGATAGAATTAATTTGTTTCTTAATTTCATAATTTTTTCTCCTTTGTTTTTTCTTTTTGCTTTTACGCCTTTAAATCAGAGCCATCAATATGATTTATTGGCTTGCTGATTTTTGATTGGAATCATAACCAAAATTTTTTATTTTTTTATCGTATTAATCAACTGCATATGAGTTGAATAATAGCCTACAATTAATTGGATTTACTTCTTTTTGTTCCATACCAGTTATTATGTAGTAAATTACACCAGTTTGGAAAGCATTTATTAATGCTCTTGTGTATTTATATGGATCAGCATCAGTTCCGCTACCGCTTCTTGTGTAATATGTTTGATTTGTATCAAATGTAGCGCCATCTTCTACTGCTTCATATTTACTATCTAAATAACCTGGAAGACCATCGAAGCAATCTCCGTCCCAACCTTCAATCCAGAATCTAAAAGCTACCTTTGTAACTTCACCGGATTTAACGGTTGCTACTACTTCCTTCGTATTTATTTTACCACCATTACTATCTATAGTAGTAAGACTTTTTATTGTTTGTGGTAAATCAGTATCAAAATGTGGTAATTTGTTTTCTAAAGTATCTTCAATCTTGATATTATTGTAATAAGTATACATCGCATTATATTCTGAAGAATATAATTTTTTAAGTTCTTCATCTGACCCATTATAGTCTGTTGCGAAGCTACCTAAATCATAAGATCTATTCTCAGATAACTCAAATGTAATCGCATCACCATTAGGTTTTGTAGTAGTTGTAATAGTTCTTGTTCCTATTTGTTCTTCAGGATTTTCATCAGAGTAGATTGGCTCTTCAGCTTCTGTTAAGAATCCTAAATCTTGAACACTAAATCTTGATGCATTTGATGTAAATACTTCAACACTCTCATCTTTTAAATATTCTTTAGAATATGTTGTCATATTAGCTACTAAATTGACTTTAGTTGCTTTATCACTCCATATGCTTGTTGCAGGTGCTGAAACATGTCCATCATCATATCCTAGACCATCTAGGTAGATGTTATAAATTTTATTTTCTTCAGCCTTATCTGCAACTGTTTTGAAATATAGATCAAAGTATGCGTATTTAGAACTTGATTCATTAACATCATTTACTACAGTTTTTGACAAGTTAGTAATTGTTTTACCATTTTGACTTGTTACAGGTTCTAACTGTATTACACTTTGATATACTGTAGCAAGGTTTTTACCCTCTAATTTTAAATTATTGTTTCTTAAATCAAGTAGGTTACCCTTTTCATCAAATTTGAAATTTGAAGGACTTTTTCCTATAATCATTGCTTTAACAATATCTTCAGTTGATAACTTATGTTTAAAGATATTGCCATCTACTGATACTAAGAAGCCCTCAGTTGTAGATGCATTGAATTCGAAATCCTTCGTAAATGCTGCATTTCCAAGCTTATACCAAGCATAAGTTGTAGCCGCTAATGTAACTGCAACAAATCCTGTGGTCGCAAGACCAAGTATAAGCTTACGTATTAATTTCAACGGCTATCAACTCCTTTACTGTAATTTTTGATTAACTACGAGGTCTATTCTTATCATTACTATTAACCTTGAATGATAAATTACATTTTAATGATTCAAGTCCAGATACTCCTGCAAAATAATCTGCATCATATCCTTCTAACCAGAATCTAAATGTAACCTTGTGAGCCTTAAGACCACTATCAAGGTATGTAACAATATAATCCTCTTTTAATTCGTTATATATTAATCCATCATCATACATCTTCTTTAATGCATCATAATTTAATGGATTAACATCATCAGGCTTTGCTCCTAATGCTTCATAATATGTAAACATTGCACTGTAATTTGAATTATATAATCTATTTTCTTCATCTATAGTGCCATCATAATTAGTAGCGTAGCTACCTAAATTACCTTCACCAGGTAATTCATATATTCTAGCTTGTGGTGTTATGCCACCCTTAGGTGTAGCTTCCATATTAGCTAATATTGATTGGTTATCAACCATATCAACTCTAAATGAATTATTTTGATCTAATTCATATGGATTAGCACTTGTATTATTAGTTTTAGGATCAACTATTACTTCTCCTCTATCTAATACTGAAAATCTCATTGCGTTAGCTATACTAACGTTAATTTCATCTTTTGCAGATAGATTTTTAATTTCATAATTAGAATCCATATAAGTTAAGTCATTAACTAATTTAACTGATTGCATATTAGATAATATTTGTGTTGGGTCCATTGCTTCTTCATATAATGAACCATCAGCATTTTTTCTACTATCTCCATATGGGTTATAAGTTGTATCTGATGTTAGATATATTCCAAAATGTTGATTATCAGTAGCTAAGTCTGAATCAGTTTTGAAATATAAGTCAAATTCTAAGAATTTATTTCTATCAGTTATTTCATCACCATATTCATTGTATAGTGTATAGCCATCTGATTTAATTGAATCATTTTGATTAACCATCGTAGTAGCTAAATCTAATTTAATATTTTTTATTATCTTATCCATATCTTCTTCAGATAATAATTTAAATGATTCATATTTTTTATTATCAGTTTCAACTAATTCATATTCATATAATTCATTTTTATAGAATACATATTTATCAGGATTGTATCCATGAACGACTGCAGCTTTCATTTGTTTGCTTTCTAATGTTTCACTATAGAAAGATGAATCACTACCATCAACAGCTATCTTAAATCCTAATCCGGAAATAACTTTGAAATTAAGATTACTTACATAGCCACTAGAACCAATTCTGAACCATGCATATGTTGTTGTGCTAAATGTTAATGCAACAGCACCACAAGCAAATATGCTTAAGATAAGCTTTCTCGTTTTCATGAATGCCCTCCTTTTCTAGATTTTTTATAAATTTAATAATCAATTACATTACTACATCTGCTTCTAGTTCAAATCTTGCTGACTTACCTAGAATTTCTTCTGTACATTCAGGATCTTCACCCTCAAGCCAGAATAGAATTGTATATCTTATGTTATTAATACCAGGTGTACCTGATATAACTATTTCTTCATCATCAAATATTACTGATGAACCATCTTTAAATTCTCTTAATGCATTTCTTGCTTCAATCATTGTATATGCATCATATGTTTTAGCTTCTTTATCTACCTTTTGGTAAACGTTGAAGTTTTGAGTACCACCCATTTCATAATATGTCATAACTCTAATAGCGTCTGATAAGCCATCATCCTTTGACATTGTTAATTTAAATCTTGCTGTGATTTCTTGGTGGTTAGATGTTGTATTAACTACATAGAAAGAATATCCATAAATCTTTTCTTCATCTACTGAAATATCTCCTGCGATACCTTTATGAATTTTTGTGATCTCTGCGAATTGATCTTTAAATAGGTATGTAGGTGATGTTTGGTCGAAATCATCAACTGCTTTTGCAGATAGATTAGTTGAATAATCTTTTTCATTAGTTGGATCAAGAGCCATAGTTAAGCTTTTTAAGGCATCACCATTTTGAACTCTAATTGTAAAGAATCCTGATTCCTTACCTAAAATCATTGCTATTGCTATTAATGCGGCAGTAATGAATAATGCCACTAATAATCCTATTTTGAATACCTTTGTATGGAATAGTGATACGAATCCTCTCATGTATTCATTCCCCCTCATAATTTTAAATCGAACTTTAGCATAAAAATCAAAAAAGCTGCCACTGGTCCAAACTATCGTGGCAACTGGCTATCCCACATATAGGGACCCTTTAGCTTTGCGTCACTAGATTACTCTAGCTTTGCTTTTTTCACCATTATTATAATTTTTGCCATAAAAAATTGCAATACCATTACTTACACGATTTAAAGCTAATTTTACACAATGATATAAATTAATGGTTTTTTAGCAATTTTCGAAAACAAAAAACTAGTTTGATAAGCATATTTTACCATTTTTAGAAAGCACTTTCAACTATTATTAATATTATAAATATTAATTGATTTAATTATGCAACTATAAATTAAATAAAGGCGATAATTAGTATCGCCTTTACCTAAAATTATTAATTATTTTCGCTTGATTCATCATCTATAAAATCATCAAATGATCCATCAGAGATTACATCTTCTTCTTCAACTACTTCATCAGTTGTTGCGTTAGCGGCAACAGTTTGATTTAATAAATCCTCAGCTGATAATTCTTCTTCAGTATCATCAGTTGTATCTGTATCTCCACCAACCATACGCATAATCTTTTCTGTATCTTCGATATTTGTAACATCTTCAAGGATAACCTTGTATTGATGCTTCTCTAGATATTCATTAAATGCATCAGCACTCATTGGCTTACCAAATAAGTAACCTTGCTCTAGGAATACATTTTGATCCTTAACATATTTTGCAACTTCTGGAGTTTCAACTCCCTCTGATACGATTGAACGGTTATTTTCAGTTGCAAACTTAACTAATATTTCAAGTAGACGTTCTTTCATGAAGTTATTTTCAATATCCTTTAAGAAGTTTCTACCTAGCTTAATAACATCGATAGGAGATCTTTGGATAACTTGAACTGATTGACCATCAACTTCGAAGCCATCGACTGCAATTTTAAAACCAAAGTCTCTTAGCTTATATACATTTGTCTTAATTACGGCAATCTTTTCTAGCATCATGAAATCAGAAATTTCTAACATGTAATTTTCAGGCTTAGCATTTGCTTTATTAATAATATCAATAAATGTATTAGCAAGTTCTGGGTCTAGTAACTGCTTAGTAGATAAGTTAAGTGAGAATCTTAATGGAATTTCTTGGAACTTTTGAGCTAAGATATCATGAGTCTTAATCATTTCTTGTAGACCCCATCTACCTACCCATGCGATATCTCCTGATTGCTCTAAGACTTTTAAGAATGTTGCTGGTGATTGAACACCCTTTTCTGGGTGATTCCAACGCATTAAGCATTCGCATCCTTGGATGATATTATTTTCCATATCAATAATTGGTTGATAGTAAAGTGTAAATTCATCTCTTTGGATAGCGCCCTTAACTTCTTGGAAGTATTGCATATTAGATGTTTCTTCATCACCAATAGATGCATAAAAGTCAGTAAATTTATTACCACCATCACGTTTAGATACATATGTTGTTAATAATAAATTATTATATAATGCTTCAAAATTTTCACCTGCGATTGGGTATGTAACAATACCAATTGAGGCAGATAATCTAATTTGCTCACCAACTAGAATTTGGTATGGGTTATTAATAATTTCATTAATTTGATTTGCAAGCTTTTCAATTCTTGCTTTATTATCTTCATCTTTAATGAAGATTAAGAATTCATCGTTAACATAACGGCATAAAGATGCTTTATAAGGTAATACTCTTATAATTCTTGTTGCTGCTTCTTTTAATATTTGGTCGCAAGCTTCTCTACCAAATACTTCATTTAAATCAGCGAAACCATCAATATCTACATAAAGTAATGTTAAAGCACCGAATCTATCAACCTTTTTAATGTATTGAGTGATAGAATCCTCCATTTGCTTTTTAGTTATTGCATCTTCAACAATAACTTCTGATTCTTCTTTTTCTTTTTCCATATTTTTCTTTATTAAAATAAAGAATAGAAAACCTAAGCCACCAGTAATTAATAATGCGACAAACATTAATAGTATGGCAATTCCATCAGGAATTTGATTTGCTAAAATAGTCATAACTTACCTCCTACCTTTTATTTGCATATTTTTCGATAAGCTCAACAGCATCGTCAAATGGCATTGCCTTACCAATTAAATATCCTTGTATTACTCTACAACCAAATTTCTTAACTAAATCTGATTGAATTTGTGTTTCAACACCTTCACAAATAATACCAAGTGATAATGTAGTACCTAAATTACAAATAGTCTTAACTATCGCAGCACTTACATTATTTGTTTCAATATGCTTTGTAAATTCCTTATCAATCTTGATTGTATCAACTGGTAAATCCTTTAAATATAGCATTGATGAATAACCAGTACCGAAGTCATCAAGATGGATTGAGAATCCTTTTTCTTTTAAAAGCTTTAATTTTTCTGTAACTAATTGGAAGTTACCCATTAATAATGTTTCAGTGATTTCAACTGCAACACTACCAGGTTGTAAATCTAGCTTTTGATATTCGTCTATTAATTGTTGAACAAATCCAACTTGTAATAATTGTACAGGTGATACGTTTACTGATACGTGAATTTTATATGGTTCAAGCTTTTTAGCAAGCTTAAAGCTTTCAGTAATAACGAATCTACCAATATCTAGCATATGTCCTCTTTGTTCAGCTAATTCAATAAATATTTGAGGAGATTTATCCATATATTTTGGATTATGCCATCTAATTAATGCCTCAAATCCAGCAATTTGATTTGCTACTATATCAAATTGAGGTTGTAAATACATTTCAAATTCGTGGTTGATTAAACCTTGTTCGATATCTTTTTCCATTTCATCTGTAGCAAGGATAATCGCATCCATCTTAGGATCATATACAACGTAATCTCTACCTGTAAGGTTTTTAATATTACGGTATGCTAAATCCATCTTAGTTCTAATTTGAGATAATGTAATCTTTTTATTTTCATCCATAATATCTTCTGCATTATTACTTCTCTTATAGTTATAAACTACAACCTTAGAGTGTACATAGATATTATTTTGTTTAATTGTAATAGGTCTTTGGAATACTTCTAATGTTCTTGTGATACTTTCTGTAATAACATTAATATCAGTATTTGGATATATTACCCAGAATTTAGAATCTGTAACATGATAAATCTTTAAATCTGGATATTGTTCTTGAATAATCTTTAAGAATTCATTTAATAATGCGATAAAGCTTGTTTGACCGAATACACCAATTATTTCTTCATATTTATAAATGTTATATTCAATAAATGCTATATCATAACCTGGATTATTTTCAATAATAGATTCGAATTGGTTTGCAAGCATAAATCCATTATCAATATTTGTATATTCATTCTTACCACTCATTATTTCTAGATGCTTACGTCTATTGTAATCTTGAGTGATTTCTGTACCCATTAAATAATAACTTCTAGAAATATATAGTGGAGATAGATTTAAATATTTTGTATTACCATCACTATCTTGTACTTCACATTCAAACGCTTTATTTTGATGTATTGTATTAATGATTGGTTCTTTAGTTAATACATCTATAAAATCATCTACATTTAATAATTTATTAATACCATAAACTTGCTTAAATGTTTGGTTAGTAAATATTACTTTACCTTCTTTATCAATACGAATAACTATAGCCTTTGTAGCTTCAGTTGAATGTCTATCTGCTCTTAATAATTGAGATGCTTTTCTAGTACCTAAAATCATTAATGCTAGCATTGCAGCTAAAACAATAATTCCTGCAAAGAATAAAATCAATGCTTGTTGAATTACCCATGCTGAACCTAAAACAGCACTAGTTGTAGGAATAACTGTTGCGATATAAGCATTATTAACTAATTTAGCATTTGATGTATAAATTACTATACCTGTCATTTTAAATGCTGTAACTACGTTAGATTTACCATTAACCTTATAAATCTTATTTAATACACTTACATCCCTACCATTAATCTTTACATCATTAAAATATGTATTAAAATTATCATCATTAACAAGCATTCTTACAGATATGTTATCCAAAGCACCACTTACTAATTGGTTAGATGCATACATCATCTTACCTGAATCTTGCTCCATATTGAATGCGAATAATAAATAATCATTAGCTTGAGATTGTGGATTATTAAAAGGAACATCACCATCTGCATCTACAGATGCCTCTGAGCTTGATGTATCTCCTTGTGCTCTATATTTTGCAGAATCTACTAAATAAAAAATATCTGAAGCTAAAACTCTACAAGTGAGGTATGTTTTTTCACCTTCTGGTGTTGACTCACCATCCATATAATATTCTGCAGCATCCTCAGGCTTAACTTCCTTTTGGAAATAGAAATAGTATCTTGAATCTAGAGGCTTACCTTTAGTTTCATCTTCCTTTTTCTTTTTACTATTAAAAGCAACGTCTTGTGCTAATACAACCTTTTTATCAGGTAGATTTACTAACTTTTGTGTTAAAGATGCTTGGTATTCACAGGCTTCAAAGATTTGATTATCTTTAGCTGTCTCACCAAATTTATACACATTAGATAATGAATCATCTTTCAAATATAAATCATAATAATAATCGATTGTATCTTGAACTAATGTCGCTCTACCTTCTGCAATTTCTTGAGATATTGCTTTCATAGAGTTTTCTACCATACCATTTTTTATCGATAAGTAATAACAAAACGAAATAGCAGCATATGAAATTATAATGATGATACTTGTTAAAATGTACCATCTTAAATCTCTTACTCTCATAATCTTTCCTCCCCTATTTAAAGAAAAGTGTTTTTGTATCGTTATGGTCTTTTAGACCTTTTAAGCAAATAAAATAATACGATTTTTCACATTTTAGGTATTTTTATGTATAATATTATTATAATATTAAAACTGCAAAGTGTCAATAAAAACGCTTTTGCTATAAAAATGACAAAAGGATGGATAACTCCATCCTATTTTTTTATTATAGTTTCTTAACCTCTGCAACAGGGAATTCCATTTGAGTTGAACGTCCAAATAAATCTACTAAAACTGTAACAGTTTCCTTTTCAGTATTAACTGCAATAACTTCTGTTATAGTATCATTAAATGAACCTGTAAGCATTACCTTATCACCAACTGAAATATCGATTTTTGGTTTAGTTGCCATACCTAAGCGACGTAAAATATCATCCATTTCAGCAACAGGTACTGGAATAGGTTTAGTACCTGAACCAGATGAACCTAAGAAACCTGTAACCTTTGGTGTATTTCTAACATTGAACCATAATTGGTCATCCATTTGACCTTCAACATTCATTTCAACAAAAACATAACCAGGATATAATTTATTTACCTTAGTTTTCTTTTTACCTTTTTTATCAGTAACCTCAATAGTTTCTTCAGGAACTAAAACTTGGCAAATTTGATCTTGCATGTTTAATGTTTCTCTTCTTCTAATTAAGTCATCCATAACTGAATTTTCATATCCAGAATATGTAGTTACTATATACCATCTTTTCATAGTTTATCTCCTTAGAAAATCAATCTTAATACACCAGTGATGAATGTATCATATAAAATGAATAATAAAACGAAAATTGCAATAAATAAGAATACTCTAATAGTATCCCCTAAGAATTTAGGGAAAGTTAACCAAGTAATCTTTTTAAATTCAGGGAATGCTGGTTTAAAGAATGGATATAATGCATAAAGTAATGCAAGGAATGCAACACCCATTAAAATCCATGCGAAAACCTTTGGATGAGATCCAATTAGTGGGAATGAATCTTTAACAACTAAGCTTCCTGCTAAAATCATTCCACCAAGTACCATAACAACAAGTGACATAAATACGAATAAATAGTTTTCCCACTTATGCTCTGTCTTTAGGTATTCAGCAATACGATAAAAGCCCATAGCCTCTTGCTTTTCTTGCTTCTTTTCAATTTCTTTTCTGATTTTCTTTTCTACTTCTTCTCTGATTTCTTCTCCAGAAGCTTCTTCGGTTTTAGTTTCTAAAACCTCATCTTTATTTTCTTCCATAAAAGTCCTCCTTATCTAGTCTCTTTATGAATTGTATATTTATTACAAGTGCTACAGAATTTTTTAAGTTCTAATCTCTCACCTGTTTTAGCTGGGTTCTTAGTTGTGGTATAATTTCTGCTTAAGCATTCTTCACATACTAATATTACTTTTTTACGCATTATTATATCACTCCAATCCAAAATAAAAAACCTTTTAATCATAAGGTCTATGATAATTATAATAAAATTATAATATTATGTCAAATATTTATTTTTCTCTATGATAATAAAAATTTTAATTTTTTAATTATTTTCATTTTTTATTTCTATAACCCTTTGATTAGAAATAATATTATTTCTATGAGTAATATAAATAATTGTCTTATTTAATGATAATAAATTATTGATAATAATATTTTCATTATCCTTATCTAAGCTAGATGAAAATTCATCTAATAATAAAATTGGCTTATCATATAAAATTAATATTGCGATTAAAATTCTTTGAATTTGACCTAAAGATAGCCCTTGATTATTAGATAATTTAGTATTAATACCATCTTTCATTTGATATATTTCATCATATATATTGGCAAGCTTTAAGGCATTATTTATTTTATTAATATCTTTTATACCTGTTAGGATATAAATATTATCTAAAATAGTTGCTGAAAATAAAATATTATCCTGTGATAAATATCCAAATAAGCCCCTAGATTTATAAGTATCATATTTTTTATTATCCTTAACAAATGAAATATCTCCACTATTTGGTTCTAAATAACCTAATATTAAAGATAATAATGTAGTTTTTCCTATGCCTGATTCTCCACCTATTTTTAAAATATCACCTTTTTTGATTTCTAAATTAAAATCTTTAATGATATATCTATCATCATACTTAAATGATAAATTATCAAAAACAATTGAATCAAAATCATTAATTTCACATGAATTATTAATATTTTCTTCATTGATTAATTTTAAATATCTTTCCTTACTTGTCTTACCTAAATTATAATGATTAATTAATCCAGATAAATTAATAAATGGTGCTTCAATATTATTAATTAATTGTACAATCGCAATTAATGCGCCATATGTATATATACCTTTAGCGATAAAATATGCACCTAAAATTAAACACATAGAATAAATTAGAGTAATAAAGGCAAATATAAATGAATTTGCTGTATATAAAATTCTATTTCTTTTTGTCTTTTCTATTTTAGCATCTAAATTTAATTTATAATAATATTCATTTATTCTATCATATGCCTCATATGAAATAATTCTTTTATGCTGATTATATGATTCTATAAATAAGCTTGATGTTAAACTATCTGCTTCTAATACCTTTTTATGATGAGGCTTAATTATTTTAGAATATATTCTTGCAAATATTAAAGCCATAATACCTATAGATATTAATATAATCATCATTAATTTATATTTTGTTTCATCTAATATAAATAATAATGATAGTGATGCTATAGCCCTTGTCATTTGTTTAAAAAAAGCAGGAATAGTAGATAAACTAGATCTTAATATATTTCTTATATCTTGTTCATATAATACTTCTATATCACCTATTTTATAATTACTTAAGGCAATAATTGATTTATATGACATAGATTCAAATAATCTATTTTTTAAATCCATCTCAAGCTTTAAATAAAATTTAGAATATAAAATATTTTCTAAAATCTTAAATGAAATTGATAAAAGAGTAAAAATAGTTATTAAAATGATATATTGTATTAATTTATCATAGTTAGATGTATCACTACTAGATAAATTAATAGCTTCATCAATTAAATATTTAGTTAAAAATGGAACTACTAATACTAATAGTGAGAGACTAACTCCAACTATAATTAGTATAATACTATATCTTTTTTTAATCATTTATAGATATGACTAAATATAAATCTTATAAATTTAATTCTAACTAATAATTTATAAAATTTATATCTTACTCCTTTCAAATTATAAATTTTATCTTTATCCTTTTTCTTATAACCTATAACTTTGCCAATTAGTTGGTCTTTATTTACTAATTCAATTTTAGTTTGGTGATCTCCAACAATGAAATATTTATCATTTTTAATATTTCTAATTCTATGTAATACAAAAGAATTATCTAATCTTTTAAAAAAGACTATATCTCCTTTTTTTAGTTCATCTATCTTCTTTATAGTTACTATATCTAAACTTTTTAGCATTGGTCTCATAGATGAACCATTAATAGGAAAGCTAAATGTCTTATTCTCCTTGAATGCTTCTAATATTAATGGATAAAAGCTATTAACCTTAATCATTATATATTCCACGCTTTTTTAATTCATTTATAAATTCATTAATATCATTTAATAAAATATCTTTACTACAATCATATTCCTTTAACATTAATTCTAATATTTCATCTTTAGTTTTATTTTCCTTTAAGCATTTAAAAATAAATGCCCCTGTTTCATTAATATTAAATATTTTACTAAAATTAACATTATTATTTGATGTAGGAATAATCATATATTCCTCACCTACATTCTTTAACATAAAATTATTACTTATTGGCATAATCTTTAATAATCCTTTCTTCTAAAGTATAAAATGCATCATCTGTCAGATTACATCCATAATAATAAATAGGTAATTCTAACATCCTATCTATTATTTTATTCCATTTATCTATATTAGAATCATCAGGTACCATTATTTGACCTAATAGAAGCTTAAAAGCTTTTATCTTAGATAATCTTTCTACCTTATTTTCTTTAGCTTGATATAAGAAAACTAAGGCTTTTAGCTCTTGTTTTATATTATTTTCTACCATGTGCTTACCACACCATGGATTTGGGTTAATATATAAGATATCATTTTCTAATGATATTATATTTTTATCATCATTTATACATATAGCATTAGATAATTTAGTCCATAATCTTCTATGTGTTGATTTACCTGTGCCACTTTTAGCACTAAAGATAATACCTAAATCATTATATTTAATACTTGATGAATGGAAAAATATAGAATTAGTATATTTATCTATTAAATAATTAATTGCATATTGGCTTAATAAATATTCATCATAAAATGTATTATCTTTATCATTATATATAGTTATATTTTTATTATCATATACTATATATGCATAATATTTACCATCTAATCTTTTTTGATGCTGTATGATTTTATTACGAGTTATATATTTATCAAAGAATTTAGTTTCCATACATAAATTATTTAATTCAATATTAAAATCATTAAATGTAGAATTAATACTACAATCTGCATCTTTTGAATCAATAATATAATCATTAATAGATTTAAAATCTTTTTCATATATTAAATTAATATTAATTTTTAGATCACAAATCTTAATAACCATTCTAAATTGTCGAGTAGACAAGGCTCGACTTCCACCTCTTTTCATTTTATATTATTTTAAAATATCATAATGATGAGTTAGGCTTAGTCTACTTGCCCCTCACGGAACCGTACGTGCCCTATTAAGGCATACGGCTCTTCATTAATTGTTCGTCTATTTCTATCTTCGC
>CAMOUB010000036.1 GCA_946626345.1 uncultured Caryophanales bacterium
AATAAAAAAACAGCAACTTATATATAAAATATATAAATCACTGTTATGATTTAATATTTATTAAATTTTAAGAGGCAAACTCGGGAGATTTGATAAAACAAGATGGAATTTATAAGAGATTTGTTCTAGATAGAAAAGAAGCAGTTGGTTGGAAAATATAATAAATTAATTACACTTTATCTTTAAATATCTTATGATATAATAGTTTAAAAAGAGGTGTAATTATGGATTTAATAGAAAGCTTTTCAATAGATCATAGATATATAGTTCCAGGTATTTTTACAAGTAGAGTAGATAAAATAGGTAATGGCTTTGCCACTACATATGATATAAGATTAAAAAGACCTAATAGAGAACCTGCTATAGATATACTTGCAATGCATTCACTTGAACATATTATTGCGACATATTTAAGAAATAATGATTCTTGGAAAGATGAAATTATATATTGGGGACCAATGGGATGCTTAACTGGTTTTTATTTAATACTAAAGGGTAATAGAGATTCTAAAGAATTATATGATTTAATATTAAATGCCTTTTTAGAAGTAAATAAATATGATATTGTACCAGGAGCAACAGAAATAAATTGTGGTAATTATTTATTACATAACCTAGAAATGGCTAAATATTATGCCAATGAATTTGTATCATATTTAAAGAATAATAAGGATAATAAATTAATATTTGAATATCCTAAAACTAAACGATTAGTTACAAATGATGGCAATAATTTTTATGATTCATAATATATATAATTAAGATATCATATCAAATATGATGTCTTTTTTATTTACATTTATTTTCAAAATGAAAGATAAAAAATATATGATATAATTACTTTGAGGTTGATTAAAATGAAGGGCTTTATCTATGGTCAAACTGAATATAATTTATTATCTAGTGCGAATAGATTAGAAGATTACATTAAATTAGCAAAGGATTCATCCTTTGATTTTTTAACTATAACTGATAATAATTTATTTGCATCATATAAATTTTATAAAGAATGTATAAAGAATAATATAAAGCCTATAATTGGTATAGAATACGAATTTAATATTGATAATTTTAAATCAAAGGTATTAATGTATGCTAAAAATAATAATGGATATAAAAATTTAATGAAAATATCAACAAGCATAAGAACCGAATCAGAAATAAATAATGATTTATTATTTAATTATGAAGATATTATTTATATTTATGTATTTAATGATTCATATATAGATGTAATATTATCAAGCAATGATTTAGAATTATTAAATACATATCTAGATAAAATTAACAATAAAAATACTTATATTGGTATATCTTATACAAATAAACCAGATAAAATCAATTTAAATAAAGAAATTGAAAATATATGTATTAATAAGAATATAAAAACAATACCTATTCATCAGTGCTTATATTTAAAACCTGAAGATGAAATAATATATGATTCATTAAGAAAAATAGATAATGATAAATCAAATATTAGCGCATTTGATGATTATAGCTTTTTAATTAATCCTATAAATGATAAAAGAATAGATGATTTAATTAATGACATTAATTTAAATCTATATGATAAAAAAATAGAAATGCCTAAATTCCCTAATACAAGAGGTGTATCATCTAAAGAATTCTTAGAGGCTTTATGCTATAAGGGATTAGAAAAAAGAGGCTGTAATAAAAAGGAATATATAGCTAGATTAGAATATGAATTAAGTGTCATTAATAAGATGGGATTTAATGATTATTTTTTAATTGTATGGGATTATATTAGATATTCTAAAAAGAATGATATATTAGTAGGACCAGGAAGAGGCAGTGGTGCTGCAAGCTTAGTTGCCTATAGCTTAGGTATTACAGATATTGATCCATTAAAATATAATTTAGTATTTGAAAGATTTTTAAATCCAGAAAGAGTATCTATGCCAGATATAGATACAGATTTCCCTGATGTTTGTAGAGATAGAGTAATTGAATATGTAAAAGAATTATATGGATATAAGCATGTATGTAATATAACTACATTTGGTACATTTAAAATTAAATCAGCAGCTAGAGATTTAGCTAAGGTATTTAATATTGATGATAAAAGAATAGATGAATTAATCAATATGATTGATAAGCATGGCTATGATACATTAATAGAAAAATATAAGGATAGTGAATTATATAATTTTTTATATGTAGCTAAAGGCATTGAAAATATGCCAAGAAATATATCTACTCACCCTGCAGGTATTATAATTAGTGATAAAAATCTAGATGAAATAATTCCACTTCAATCAGGAATTAATGGATTATTACAGGCACAATATGAAAAGGATGAATTAGAAGAAATAGGACTTTTAAAAATGGATTTCTTAGGAATAAGAAATTTAACAATGGTTCATGATATGATGGTTCAAATTGGCTTTTCTATGCAGGATTTAAGAAATATTCCTATCGATGATATAAATGTATATAAAATGTTATCAAAAGGTGATACCTTAGGAATATTCCAATTAGATAAGGGAATTAAAAGAGTATTAATTAGTCTAAAGCCTGAAAAGTTTTCTGATATTGTTGCAGTACTTGCCTTATATAGACCAGGACCAATGGATTATATTCCTGAATTTATTAAAAGACGTCATGGAGAGAAAATAGAATATATTCATAAGGATTTAGAACCAATACTAAAAGAAACATATGGTATTATCGTATATCAAGAGCAGATAATGCAAATAGCTAAGATATTTGCATCATATTCTTTAGGTGAGGCTGATTTATTAAGAAGAGCTATATCTAAAAAGGATGCATCTAAATTAGATATGATAAAAGATGATTTTATTAGTAGATGTATTAAAAATGGATATGAAAAGAATATAGCAGAAGAAATTTATGGTTTAATATATAAATTTGCTGGATATGGATTTAATAAATCACATTCAGTTGTATATGCAATGCTTGCATATCAAATGGCATATTTTAAAGTAAATTATTTTAATGTATTTATGTCTTGTATGCTAAATAATGTATTAAGTAATTCTAAAGCATTAGTAGAATATATAGATTATGCTAAAAAAAGAGGTCTTAAGATATTAGGGCCAAATGTAAATGCATCATATGATAAATTTGTTAATGAAAAGAATATGTTATTTATGCCATTAAATACTATTTATTCTATTGGTAATATTCAAGAAAAATATATAATAGATGAAAGATTAAAAAATGGTTTATTTAAATCCTTTGATGATTTTAAAAATAGATGTAAGAATTTGAGTCAAGCTCAAATACAGGCATTGATTTATGCTGGTGCACTTGATATTTTTGGTAAAACTAAAAAGAGTATGATAGAAAATTCTAGTAATGAGGATAATATTATATTTAAGCATTTAGTTGGGGTTATTAAAGATGATAGTGAATATGATTTTAATTATTTAAAGGATAATGAGAAGAAATACTTAGGATTTAATTTACAATATAATATCTATATTAATATTAATGAGTTAATAAATAAATATAGGACTACTCCATTAAATAAATTAAATTTAAATACATATTCTAATGTTATAGCATCTATTAATAATTTAAGAATAATAAAAACTAAAACAGCAGAATATATGGCATCATTTAATTTATCAGATGGAAATATTGATATACACGCTGTTGTATTTGCAAGATATTTTAAAGAGCTAAAAGATAAATTAAAAGAGGATGTATTATTAAACATAAGAGGTAAGCTTGAACTAGATTACAAGAAAGAATATTCATTTACTGTTATTGATATAAAAATTATATAATTTTTTAATTTTTTGAAAGCGTGTTCAATGTTGAAATATGTACTTAATCGTTTTATAATAATACTAGATAAAAGCAATTTAGGAGGAATTAAATAATATGCCATTAGTTAATGCAAAAGAAATGATGCAAAAGGCTTTAGAAGGCCATTATGCAGTAGGAGCATTCAATATTAATAATCTTGAATGGACAAAGGCAATCCTACAAACAGCACAAGAATTAAAATCACCAGTTATGTTAGGTGTTTCTGAAGGTGCTAACAAATATATGACAGGATATAATGTAGTTGCTGATATGGTTAAGGCTATGATTAAGTCAATGAATATCACAGTACCAGTAGCACTACACTTAGATCATGGTACATATGAAGGAGCTCAAAAGGCATTACTTGCTGGTTATTCATCAGTAATGTTTGATGGTTCTCATTATGATTTAGAAGAAAATTTAGCAAAGACACGTGATATCGTTGCTAAAGCACATTTTTTAGGTGCAACAGTAGAAGCTGAAGTTGGTACTATCGGTGGTGAAGAAGATGGTGTTATCGGACGTGGTGAGGTTGCTGATCCTAATGAATGTTTAGTATTAAAGGAAACAGGTATCGATATGCTTGCTGCAGGTATTGGTAATATCCATGGTAAATATCCTGCAAACTGGCAAGGTCTTGACTTTGATGCCTTAAAGGCTATCAAGGCTAAGGTTGGAGATATTCCACTAGTATTACATGGTGGAACTGGTATTCCTGAGGATATGATTAAAAAAGCAATTTCTTTAGGTGTATGCAAGATTAATGTTAATACTGAATGTCAATTATATTTCCAAGAAGCTACTAGAAAGTATATTGAAGCTGGTAAGGATTTAGAAGGCAAAGGCTTCGACCCAAGAAAATTACTTGCTCCAGGTACTGAGGCAATTAAACAAATCGTTAAGATTAAAATGGAAATGTTTGGTTCAGTTGGTAAAGCAGAATAATGAAGGTTTGGGACGAGTAATCGTCCCTTATTTTTTATGAAAATATTATATATAAACGCATGTGTAAGAAAAGAATCAAGAACTAATAAATTAGCTAAATATTTATTAGAAAAGCTTAATGGAAATATAAAAGAAATTAATTTAGATAAAGAAAATATTAAACCAATTGATTCTAAATTATTAAAATTACGTGATGAATTAATATTAAATAAAAATTATAGTGATGATTTATTTAAATATGCAAATGATTTAAAGGAATCTGATATAGTAGTTATAGCATCACCATATTGGGATTTATCTTTTTCTTCATTATTAAAAATATATTTTGAAAATATAAATGTTGTTGGTTTAACATTTTCATATGATGATATGGGTAAACCCATATCTTTATGTCATATCAAAAAATTATATTATGTAACTACAGCAGGTGGATATATAATGAATGATGAATTTGGTTTTGGATATGTAAAAACTATGTTTAATACATTTTTTAATGTTAAAGATATAGAATATATCAAAGCTGAAGGATTAGATATTTATGGTAATAATGTTGATATTATTATGAATAATGCTAAAATAGATATAGATAATTTATTTAAATAGAAGGAGATTAAAATGAGAATAGCGTTAATTAATGAAAATTCACAAGCATCAAAAAATGAAATTATTTATAATACATTAAATAAGGTAGCAACAAAATATGGTCATGTTGTATATAATTATGGTATGTTTAATGCAGATGATAAGCCATTAACTTATGTACAAAATGGTTTACTTGCTGCAATATTAATCAATTCAGGAGCTGCTGATTTTATTGTTACAGGCTGTGGTACAGGTGCAGGTGCAATGCTTGCTTTAAATTCATTCCCTAAAATGCTATGTGGTTTAGTAGTAGAACCATCAGATGCATATTTATTTGGTCAAATTAATGATGGTAATGCAATTTCTATGCCATATGCAAAGGGCTTTGGCTGGGGTGCTGAATTAAATTTAGAAAATGTTTATGAGAATTTATTTAAAGCACCATTTGGTGGAGGATATCCAAAAGAAAGAGTAGTACCAGAGCAAAGAAATAAAAAGATCTTAGATGGTATTAAAGAAATTACTCATACACCAATGATTGAGATATTAAAGAAAGTTGATAAGGATTTCTTATTAGAAACTATTGATAGAGATTCATTTAAAAAGTATTTCTTTGAAAATGCTAAAGATGAAGAAATAGTAAAATTCATTAAAAATGTATTAGGAATGTAATAGATTAACTAGAGATTTAGGTCTCTAGTTTTTTATTTGCACCCCTTTTAAATAATTGGTCGCATATATTTTTAAAACTAATTTTTTTTCGTAAAAAAGCATATATAAAATACATAATCTTATTTTTTAATAAAAAATATATGTATAATAAAGGCAAATGAAGAGGGGTTATAAAACTGGATATTTTTACAAAATGGTATTATTTGTGTGAAATTTAAAATTTTAATTTGCTGGTATTTTATTTAATAAGAATGGAGGAATGGTTATGAATAAAAAATTAATACTAAATTTAATAACATTAACTATTACTTCAGTTTTATTAATAGTTACTATGTTTTCATGGTATGTATCAAATAAAGAAGTTACTGCGTCTGGTATTACAGGTAAAACAGTTGCTTATTCACCTCTTGTTAAATCTGTAAACATTTATTCATTCTCAAAAAGAGAAGGTAATGTATTTACAATTGATGGTGAGCCTGAATTAGATGATGATGGAATTGTTATGGCATATAACCCTAATTACGCGCTTGATACTACAATTAAACCATCTTTAAAGCTAATTGAATTAGAATTATTAGATGGTGGTGTAGATTTAGAGCAAATCAAAATTTCTACATCAATTACTCATTTTATTGGATATAATCATTCAAATCATTGGGTTACAGATGCAGATGTATTAAGTGGATTATCATTATCAAGTGTTATTAAGTTTTTAGCTTTAGATTCATCTGAGGTTGTATTTAATAATGATAATGATAATAATAAAAAAATAACATTTACAAACTACAATTCGTATAATTATAATTCGTTTACATTTGATGATTCTGCAACAGAAAATGTTGGAAAGATTGATGATAAAAATATTAATTTATTAAATGAAATAAAAAGAGGAATCACAAAAATCTATATATTAGTAGATTTTAATGATGAATATATTGATAAATTATTCTCTGCAAACCTTGGTAATAGTGCAATGGATATAGTATTATATAATGATTCATTGAAATTAATATTTATTAAGGACTTTGTATTCTATGTATCAGGAAGCGAGGTGGAAATCTAATGAAAAGATTAATCAGAATGATAATTCTTACTTGCTTTACACTTGGAGTATTAATAGTAGCATCTTATGCATGGTTTACTAATACTGAATTAGTTGAACCAAAAATATCAGGATATTCAGTAGCTGCCTACTTTGGTGGAGGTAAGGGAACAAAAGATGATCCATTCTTAATCAAGAATCAAAGACATTTATATAACCTTGCGTGGCTACAATATTTAGGATATTTCAATAAAGTTGGAAAATTAAATAGCAATGGCGTAATTGAAACAACTGGTCATACATCAGAAATGACTCAATATTCATTTTCTATTACACAAGATTTAAATATGGATGGTTGGGATTTACCTCCAATTGGTACATCTCTTCAACCATTTGTTGGATTATTAAATGGAAACGGATATTCAATTTACAATTTACATACAACAAATCAATTTACAGATTTTGAAAAAAGACATCCAAGCTCAGTTACTTCAGAAAATTTCGCTAATGTTGAAATGATTGGATTTATGGGTGTTGTTGGAACTATTTCATCAATGGAAAATTATGGTCTTTCAATTGATGCTGCCGCAAATGCAGTAGCAAATATTAAATTGAAAGATAATCAAGTTGAAACAAGAACCCCTACATCTTTAGTTGGAATTGCTGTAGGATATATTAATGGTAAAGTAGAAGATATTGGTATTGTAGATAGTAGATTATATATTGATTCATCTACACACATAGCCAATATTGAAGATGTATCTACATATACAGTTGCAGGATATGCAACAGATGAATTTGTTACAAAGGTTAGCAATACTAAGGCATCTGTCTTAAATCCATCTGGAACAGATAAAACTAGTTATGTATTTTCAAGTGAAGGAGATACAACTGGTTGGGGTGGATCTATCGATATGACTGGTCTTCATACTAGATTGGCATACTACAGTGATCTAATTTGTTCAACATCAATTAATTCTTTAAATCATGTTACATCTGAACGACATGTTGTAACAAGTTCTGGTGTTGTAACAGTTTATAATCAAGTTACTGGTACAAGAAGATATACTGATAATTATACCGCTGGTCGATATGCAGGTGAATATATACCAACAACTAATAATTATGCTAACGGTATTTATTTGTTTGATGAATATAAAAAAGTAGAAGGTGGGGTTGGAACTCGATATAACTATTTAACTGGATTGTATAAAACAGTACGATATATTTACATTAACGATGAATTAGTTGACGGTTATAATATAACAGATAATAATGGTCACTATTTAAATTTAAATTATGGTTCGAATGAAGATGCTCAAACATATGGGACTTGTACTTTAGGTAGCGGAAATAATGAAAATACTGCTACAGTATGGATTTATAAAAATAATAAATTATATACATATAGTCAGTATGATGGATATGTATATTGGTTAAATGGAAATGCCACACAGTTAAGTGTCTCTTATACAAATCCTGCTATGTCAACTAATGATCCAACAAATAATAATGCAACTTCATGGACTTGGAGTAATACTATTAATTCATTTGTAACTACAATTAATAATTTTCGATATGGTATTGTATATGAAAATAGCTGGACAATGAAAGCTCAAAATTATCATTACATTACAGATAACGAAGGTAATTATTTATCTTTTAATGGAACAAATCTTTATAATGCAACATCTGAAAATGATGCAACATTATGGTTTTTTTCAACTGTTGGAAACAATCCAAGTGGGTATATTTCAACAACTATTGGTAGTACCACATATTATTTAAGATATAGTAATGGATTGACTTTTACAAATTCAACTAACAATAGAACAAGTTGGTCGAATAGCGGAAGTGGACTTTATTACAATGGATATTATATTCAATTTAGAGATGGCAACTGGATCGCATCTGATGATAGAAGTGATCACTCAGGATACTATTTGATGTCATCTAATGGATATTATTTAACTTTTAATACTAGTAGAAATAAGGTAAATGGAGTTAGTGACCTTTCTCAAGCAACGATTTGGACATTTAACAATAATAGATATTCCGTTGATATTAATAATAAAACATATTATTTAATATATGACTTAACATTAAATACCTCTAATTCAAATTCTCAATGGACAATTAATAACGGAATAATGTATATCAGAAGATGGGGTACAAATTATTATATTACTTGTAATAATTCTGGTACTTTTGATTACACAACAAATCAAAATAATGCTGTTTCGTGTCAAAATGTACAAGCACCAACCTCATATTATAAACGTTCTTATGTTTCAAATTCTATAAGTGTTGATTTTGATATTACTAGAATTGATTCGAGTATTAATAAAATTACATGGGAGAATAAAGAAGAATCTTCAAGAGCTTGGTATATACCATTAAATACAGAATTTTCAAATAATAACTATATTGTTAAATCAAATAATACTGGCTATATAATTGGTGGTGGTCATGAATCAACAAAAAATTATAAAGGTGATATTCGTGTTTCGTATTATCCAATCACATCAGGTACTGAACAAAAAGGTATAGATGGTTCTTATAATAAGAATACAAAACAATTTACATCAATTTATACAGTAAATGATTCAGGAAATAATATTAATATTTTAAATAGTACCGCATATGTAAAATATGTAGATTCTAAAGATAATTTCCTTGCAACATTAAAACTAGATAGTACGAATGTTTATGGTCTACATTTTATGGATTGTGAAATATCTATGGATCATATGATTACAGCACCAAAAGTAATGATTAATAATCATGAACATTATAATTATTCAATGCCAGAAGATTGTATAGATTTTAATCTAGCTGAAAATGGATTTATTAATTTCTTTGCAGGATATTATTTTAATGGCAATAATAGTTTCTTTTCTTTAAATCAAATATTTAGAGATGCTAATAATAATATTACAGCTATAAAGCATATTGATAAAATTTATAAGAAGAATGATGATGAAAAAGCTGATTATATTTATGTTTATACTGACGGAACATCTACTGGTTCAATAAGTGGAGCAACTAAAATGTTTGATAGAGTTTGGATTGAAAATCCAGGCATGTCAACAAACAATTATTTATATTATTTTGAGATTCCAGCAAATGCGGGTGAATATGCGCTAGGAAGTGTTAACGGTAAAGTTGGAGCATATTTATTATATCTAGATATTGGTGCGAATGCTCAAAAATTAAATAGAACAACTATTACTCAAAAGAGTACTGTTGTTCAATCAGATTTTGTTTATCCAAATGGAATTTCAATTATTACAAATGATACTACGATAAAGCCAAGTGAGATATCTTTAGATGCATCTACATCTTCAGTATTTAAATTTGGTAATGTTTCAGGTGAAAAGACTATTGCTGTAAGTAGAAGTGCAGTTGGTATAAATTATCAGACTGATTTATCAGATGCTGTTCCAATATATGTTCCACGAACCGTCACGGTAACTAAGAATTCAACAGCTATACAAGCTACAGCTGTTAGAACGACGACATCTATCTACTCGCAGATTCAATACATCGATCATAATGTATCAACTGGTGATATATTTGAGACAAACATTCAAATGATTACAACTGACGGAGTATCTGCAGCACCTACATATACTATATATAAAATTGGTGAAGATGATACTACAAGTGGATTTACGAGAGTTTTAGTTGATCAAACTGTAGCTAAACCAGATTGGAAGTTATATGTTGTTGTTAATGGTAAGAATGTATTAGTTGACTTAACTAGTGCTTCTGATACTAATGCTAATGCTATCAAGAATCAATTAACAACTATTGCTAATACTGAAGTAACAGCTGCTAATACATGCTTAGATTACGAGTATGATACTGCTACTGCTGCTACAAATACTTATGCAATTCATATTAATATGACATTAGATAATAATGAATTATATTATTACAAGTTTACTGGTGATAATATTACTGTAACAACAAATGATACAGGAGAAATAACTGTATACATTACTAAGAGAGATACAAATTACACATTCATTATTAATGGTACAGCTAGAACAGCAAACTTTGTTTTAGAGTAATTTAATATCTAATATTTAAAATAGGAATGATTTTTAAAAGAGTCATTCCTATTTTTTTATAAAAAATTTATAAAATTGATATAACGAAAATTTTCGCTCCATTAAGCCATTTTTAGAGTAATAATTATTACAGTTTTAGTATTTTCGTAATAATTATTAACAAAATGTGTAAAGTAAGCGTTTACAATTGTAAAATTGTGTGTTATACTCGTAGTATCTTAATTCAATTTATTCAAGAGGAGGAGAAAATTAATGAATTTAATTAAGAAAATTTTCGTAGGTGCAGCATGTATGATGGCTACAGCAGCTTGTTTTATGGCAGGCTCAAAGTCTTTTGCAGCTACATCAACATCCTGGAATTTTAAAAATACTAATTTTAAAAATCTAGGAACTATCAAATCAACAGTAACTGTTGATAATCTAACTTTAACTGCAAATTCTTCAAAGACAATGCAAGTTAAGGCAAATTCTGTAAGTGTAAGTGGAACAAGCTATACACATTGTTTAGCACTAGGTGGAGGAGGAACAACTACATATCGTAGTGTAAAGGTTCCTGTATCAGGTGCTTCAACAATTAAGGTTACACTTGATGCTTCAGCATCTCGTACACTTGTTGTTGCTAATTCATCAGGTTCAAAACTTGGTTCAATTTCAGCATCAACATCTGCAGCAACAAAGAGTTATAGTTATACTGGTGGAAGTGGTTATGTATTTTTGTATTCATCTAATAGCAATATAAACTTATATAAAATACAAGTAGACTTTAATGGTTCATCTAGTGGTTCTAGTAGTTCATCAGGCTCTAGTTCATCTAGTGGTTCTAGTTCAAGTAGCTCAGGTAGCTCTTCAAGTTCTAGTTCAACTTCAGGAAAGACTATTACAGTTAAAAATGGTGGAACTTCATTATCATCTGCAATTTCTCAAGCTAAATCAGGCTATACAATCATCATTGATGGTACAGTAAAATCTGGTGCTGTTAAGGTTCCTTCAGGAGTAAATATTAAGGGTACTAATAATGGTACAATTGATTTCTCTCAAACTTCAGGTTCAAATGGAAGAGGCTTAACATTCAATGGTTCAGGTTCAACTGTTGAATATTTAACAGTAAAGAATGCATCTGATAATGGTATTTATATCGAAGGTTCTAACAATACATTTAAATATGTAAATGCAACAAAGAATCATGATGCAGGATTCCAAATTTCTAATGGTGGAGCAAACAATAAGTTCTATAATTGTAATTCAACATATAACGCAGATTCAAAGGGAGAAAACGCAGATGGATTTGCATGTAAATTACATTCAGGAACTGGTAATTATTTTGAAAACTGTAAGGCTGAATATAATTCAGATGATGGTTGGGATTGTTATGCAGCACATGGTGCAGTTACACTTGTAAATTGCCAAGCAAATTACAATGGATATTGTGATGGTATTTATGGTGATGGTAACGGCTTTAAAATGGGTGGCGTAGATAATAAGACATCTGGTGTTGCAGCTCATTTAGATCCATTAAATCATAAATTAACTAACTGTACAGCAAAAGGTAATTATGCAAATGGCTTTGATAGAAATAATCAAAGTGGTGTAGTAACAATGACAAAATGTACTGGTGATTCTAATAAAAAGAAGAATTATAACTGGCCAGCATCAGGTACACCATCAGCTTTAGGATATAAAGTAACATTTGGTAAAGCTATTATTGATAGCTGTACATCAAAGAATGGAAAGAATGATATTTCAGGTGCTACTTTAAAGGGTAATTGTGTAGGATTTTAAAATAAATTGAAAAGAGAAAAAGAAATGAAATAAAAGAAGGCTGTTAAGATAATTAAACTTAACAGCCTTTTCCTATGCTAAAACCTTTTTAACAAAATTAATATCTAAATTTAATAATTTAGCAATCATATTTATATCTGCACCATTTGAATACATTGTTTTAATGTTTTCATTTATTGCTTCTTGTTTGCCTTCTTTTTTAGCATCTTTTTTCATATCTTCAATTGCTTTACACATATTAATAT
>CAMOUB010000037.1 GCA_946626345.1 uncultured Caryophanales bacterium
GTAAGTTAACATTCGACGTTCAAGCTAAGAGAATCGTTGATTATATCGCTGCATATTATGTATATATGGGTGGATGCGATGCAATTTGCTTCACTGCAGGTATGGGTGAAAACTTAAAGCATTTAAGATTAAATATCGCAAAGCGTCTTGGTGTATTAGGTGTTAAGATTGATGAAAAGTTAAATGATACATTCTCTGATGAAAGAATCATTTCTACTCCTGATTCAAAGATTAAATTATACATTATCCCTACAAATGAAGAAGTAATGATTGCAAGAGATACTGTAAGAGTTGCTAAAATTAAGTAATTAATTTTGATTGATTTAGAAGCACTATTTGTTAGTGCTTCTATATTTTTTGGAGGATGTATGAAAAAAATATCAAGAATATTATTTCTTGCGTTAATGGTTTTAGCAGTTGCATCATGTCATAAAAAGGCAAAAACTTATAGTGGAGAGACAATATCAGTTGTTAGTGAAACAATTGATGAAACAGAAAAAGAAGCAATCAAAAGTCCAAAGGATTGTAGCCCTTATGATGCAACAATAATTTCATTAAATAAATTAAAAGAGACAAATTCATATGAAATAAAAACTACAGGTACATCAACAGCATCTGTATTTGGAGTTAAAACATCAATTGATATTTCAAATACTAGAACAGTTATTGGTAGTGAAGCCATGATTACTTGTATTTCTGCAGGTATGATATCATCAGGAAGCCAAAGATATTTTAATGATTCAAAGGTTTATTTAAGAAAAGGTAAGGTCGATAAAAAAACTGTTAGTGCAACATTTGATGATGAAATAACACCTGAAGTAATTACTAACGACGAATATATTAATAGATATGGCTGGTTACCATTTCAGGTATTTGGTTATATAGTTAATAAAGATACATTGAAAGAAGATATTACAATTAAAGAAAATGATAATAAATCATTCGATTTAAAAATAGCCTTAAAGCCTGATTCAGATGCTGCATTTTATTATAAAAGAGAAATAGGTACAAATGCTAAATCACCAAAGGAACCTGAATTTGTAGCTATTGATATAGAAATAAACATTAATGATAATTTTACTATTAATACTGTTAAATTTGAAGAAGAATATAAGGTTGTATCAGGTGATTTTTCATTCGTTGGTGCAGTAGATACTAAGACATCTCTAACTGATACATATAACTATACTGATGTTAAATTTAATGAAGATTATTATAAATATTTCAAAAATAAAATAAGTGAAAGTTAAAACGACATGATTGCCGTTTTTCTTTTTTTTTTACGTTAATTATTGTATAATTAACTTAGCGAGGTATTTTATGTACGATATTATAATTATAGGTGCAGGAGTTATTGGTACTGCAATCGCTAGGGAATTATCCAAATATAAGGGTAATTTTTTAGTGCTAGAAAAAAACAATGATGTTTCTTGTGGAACAACTAAGGCAAATTCAGGTATAGTTCATGCCGGATTTGATGCTGAGGTAGGAACTAAAAAAGCTTTTTTTAATGTGCTTGGAGCCAAAATGTATCCTAGTTTAGCAAAAGAATTAAATTTTCCATTTAAACAAAATGGAGCCTTTGTTTTAGCTTTTGACGATGATAAAGAAGGTATATTAGATAAACTAATGGAAAGAGCTAAGCTAAACGGAGTAGAAGGCTGTAGTATTTTATCGGGAGATGAAATAAGAAAAATGGAACCTAATGTTAGTAAATATGTTTCTAAAGGATTATATGCAAAAACATCAGGTATTGTATCTCCTTATGAAATGTGTATAGCATTAGCTGAAAATGCATATAACAATGGAGTGAATTTTGAATTTGAAAAAGAAATTATAAATGTTAAAAAAGAAAATGATTACTTTGTTATTGAAGCTAAGGATGGCGCTATTTATAAAACAAAGGTATTAGTTAATGCGGCAGGCTTACATTCTGATGAAATAAATAATATGTTATCTAACCATAAATATCATATTACACCAAGAAAAGGTGAATATATGTTATTAGATAAGGAATATTCTTTTTATACAACAAAAACATTATTCCAGTTACCTACAAAAATGGGTAAAGGTATATTAGTTGCTCCTACATGTCATAGTAACATTTTAGTAGGACCAACCTCAAAAGATGTCATGGATAAAGATAATACATGGACAACCTATGAAGGATTAGAAGAAGCATGGGCTAAAGGACTATTAAGTGTACCATCTTTAACAAAAGGCGGTATTATTACTCAATTTGGTGGAAATAGAGCACACGAAGATGGTGGAGATTTTATTGTTGGATTTAGTAGTGATGTTAAAGGCTTATATAATTTAGTGGGAATAGAATCACCAGGTCTTGCATCTGCACCTGCAATTGCTAAATATAGTGTTGATGAAATAAAAAATTATTTATCATTAGAAATAAATGATAAATTTAATCCTAATAGAGAAGCTATTAAAAAGATTTCAAATATGAATCCAAGCGAATTAGAAAACCTAATTAAAGAAAACCCATTATATGGTCACGTTATCTGTAGATGTGAGGTAGTAAGTGAAGCTGAAATAGTTGAAGCAATCCATCGTTTCCCGCATGCAGTCGATTTAGATGGAATAAAAAGAAGAACACGTGCTGGAATGGGAAGATGCCAAATGGGTTTTTGTACTCCAAAAATAATGGAGATATTAGCAAGAGAACTTAAGATTGAAATGAAAGATGTCACTAAAAAGGGCAAGAATTCAAAGCTTATAGTATCTTCAATAAAGGAGTAGTGATTATATGGATGTTAAGATTTTAATCGTTGGTGGAGGTCCTGCAGGACTTGCGGCAGCAATAAGTGCATATGATAAAGGTGAAAAAGATATTTTAATATTAGAAAGAGAAGATAGATTAGGTGGTATTTTAAACCAATGTATCCATAATGGATTTGGTCTCCATACTTTTAAAGAAGAATTAACAGGACCTGAATATGCAGCTAGATTTATAACTGAAGTTAAAAAAAGAAATATAAAATATTTATTAAATACAACAGTTATTAGGTTGGATGATAATAAACATGTTGTTGCCTTAAATGAAGATGGTGTATTAGAAATAAATGCTAAAGCAATTATTTTAGCCTGTGGATGTAGAGAAAGACCAAGAGGAGCTATTAATATTGCTGGTTCTAGATGTAGTGGTATTTATTCAGCAGGTACTGCTCAAAAGCTTGTAAATATTGATGGATATATGCCAGGACGTGAGGTTGTAATACTTGGTAGTGGCGATATTGGTTTAATAATGGCAAGGCGTATGACATTTGAAGGCGCTAAGGTTAAGGCAGTTTTAGAATTAATGCCATATTCTAGTGGCTTAAATAGAAATATAGCTCAATGTCTAAATGATTTTGATATTCCTTTAAGATTATCTACAACTGTAGTCGAAATATTAGGAGAAGAAAGAGTTGAAGGCGTAGTAGTAGCTAAAGTAGATGAAAAGCTAAGACCTATAATGGAAACAAAAGAAGTTATTAAATGTGATACATTATTGTTGTCTGTAGGATTACTACCTGAAAATGAATTAGCTAGATCAGCTAATATTGATATTTCAACAATCACTAAGGGAGCTAATGTAGATGATATGCTAATGACAAGCATTCCTGGTATTTTTGAATGTGGTAATGTATTACATGTTCATGATTTAGTAGATTTTGTATCGCTTGAGGCAAAAAAGGCAGGAGAGAATGCAGTAAAATATGTAAATAGTAATGATTTTACAAATTACGATAAAACATTAGTTGAAGTATCTGGTGGAGTAAGATATGTAGTTCCTGAATTCATAATAAAAAATAATGATTTTGATTCAATTTCATTAAAGCTTAGAGTATCTAATGTGTATAAAAATACATATCTTGAATTATCTTGTGATGATGAAATCATTTATTCAAAGAAAAAACAAATATTAACTCCTGGTGAAATGCAAAGTATTGATTTAAAGCCTGAAGAGGTAAAAAAGCTTAGAGAAGCAAAAAATATTAAGGTTTATTTGAGGTGATTATGAAAGAATTTATATGTATAAGCTGCCCAATGGGCTGCAATTTAAGTGTAGATGATAAAGATAAATCTAATATTATTGTTATAGGTAATACCTGCCAAAGAGGTAAAATTTATGGTATTAATGAGGTAACTAAACCTAAAAGAATGGTTACATCAAGTGTAAAGGTAATTGGAGGTGCTGATTTAGTTGTATCAGTAAAAACTAAAGAAGCTATTGATAAAAGTTTAATATTTGATGTATTAAATGAACTAAAAAATATTGAAGTAAAAGCACCAATTAAAATTGGTGATATAGTTATTGAAAATGTATTAAATTCGGGAGTCGATATAGTGGCATCAAGAAATGTAGGTGAAAAGAATGAAAGATAAATATATATTAGCCCTAGATCAAGGTACTACATCATCTAGAGCGATTGTATTCAATCATAAAGGTGAAATCCTTGGCATGGCACAAGAGGAATTTAATCAAATATATCCTAAACCAGGCTGGGTAGAGCATGAGCCTAAAGAAATATTATCAAGTGAACTTGCATCATCCTTACAAGCTGTAATTAGAGCAGGACTATCTATGTCTGATATTTGTGCAATTGGTATAACAAATCAAAGAGAAACAACTATTCTTTGGGATAAAGAAACAGGAATACCTGTTTACAATGCAATTGTATGGCAATGTAGAAGAACAGATGATTATTGTAAGGAATTATCAAAAAATAAAGAAATAGATAATATGATCTATAATAAAACTGGTTTAAGAATAGATGCATATTTTTGTGCTACTAAGATTAAATGGATTTTAGATAATATTCCAAAGGCTAAAGAATTACTTGAAGAAAATAGGTTATTATTTGGTACAGTTGATACGTATTTATTATGGCATTTAACAGGAGGAAAGGTATTTGCTACAGATTATACAAATGCATCAAGAACATTGCTTTTCAATATTAAAGAATTAAAATGGGATGATGAATTATTAGATTTATTTAAAATACCAAAAGAAATATTACCTGAAGTTTATTCATCAAGTCATTTATATGGATATACTGATGTTTCTAAATTTGGTGCATCTATTCCTATTACAAGTATTGTTGGAGACCAGCAAAGTGCTCTTTTTGGTCAGCTTTGTATAAATAAAGGTGATATCAAAAATACATTTGGTACAGGATGCTTTATGTTAATGAATACAGGAGATGAAATGATTAAATCAAAACATGGATTAATCACATCACTTGCTGCATCAGTTGAAGGAGAAAAACCAGGTTATGTGTTAGAAGGTTCTGTATTTATTGGTGGTGCTGCAGTTAAATGGCTAAGAGATGAAATGCGTCTAATTAAAAATTATAAAGATATAGATACATATTGTAATAGCATAAATGATACTGATGGTGTATATGTTGTACCTGCATTTACAGGCCTTGGTGCTCCATATTGGGATGGAGAAGCAAGAGGAATAATAACAGGTATTACAAGAGGAACTAAAAAAGAACATATTATTAGAGCAACAATGGAAGGTATAGCATATCAAGTATATGATGTATTAAAAGCAATGGAAAATGATTTAGGAATTGATATTAAGGCATTATGTGTTGATGGTGGTGTATCAAATAATAATTTCTTAATGCAATTTGAAGCTGATATTTTAGCTGCTTCTGTTATTAGACCTAAAAATGTAGAGGTTACAGCCTTAGGTGCTGCATATCTTGCAGGATTAAAGGTTGGATATTGGAAAGACTTAGAAGAAATTAAAAAGAATAAAGAAATTGATAAAGAATTTATTCCTTCTATGAAAAAAGAAGATAGAACATATAAAATCCATAATTGGCATAAGGCAATTAGACTTACTTTAGTTCATGAAAAATAAAATTATTTTAATTTAATTAAAATAGGCGTTTTTAACGCCTTTTTTCTATGTTATAATTATGTTGATTTATAGGGGGTATTACCATGGATTTTAATAAGATGAAAGAGTATATAAAAAAAATACTTATTGAAAATGATGCCATAATTGATAAAAGACATAATTTAACATTTAGAAATAGATATGAGCATTCCATAAGAGTTTTTAAATGGGTTAAAAGATTATCAGTTGATTATGATAATTTTAATTATGATGTAGCACTAACTGCTGCATTATTTCATGATGTAGGATATTCACTTGGAAAAGAAAATCATAATGTATCATCAGTTAAAATGTTTAAAGATTATGCAATAGCTAATAATTTTTCTGAAAAATTTATAGAAGAAGTTAGCTATATAATTTTAAATCATGAAGAAAAGGATTTATTAAAAACTAGTAAAAATATTGAATTTATTGTTTTATTAGAGGCTGATCTATTAGATGAAGAAGGTTCATTAGGAATTGTATGGGACTTACTTGCTGCAGGACAGAAAAAACCAAGAAGCTATTTAGATGCAATAGATGAAATTAAAAAGCATTCAAGCCATATCTTATCACAAGATTATATGGTAACACCTACCGCAATTAAAATATGGGATGAAAAGAAAAACTTAGTAAAAGATTTTATTAGTCAATTATATGAAGATTTATTTATGGAGGAAATCTAAAATGAATTCAAAAAAGGAATTTGATCAAGTAATTAATGAAAGATTCTCATGTAGAAGCTTTACTTCTGATAGAATCAAAATGGAAGAATTAAATTATATTTTAGAAGCAGGAAGATTAGCTCCTACAGCTAAAAACAAGCAATCAGAAAGAATAATAGTAGTAGAAAATGAAAATCTATTAGAAAAGCTAAAGGAAGCAACACCTTGTACATTTGATGCTAAAACTGTATTAATTGTATGTTATGATAAAAACGCGTGTTGGATTAGAAGTACAGATGGGAAATATCATGGGGAAATAGATGCTACAATTGTTGCAACACATATGATGCTTGCAGCAACATCTATTAATTTAGGTTCTACATTTGTTTGTGCATTTAATTATGATATTTTAAAAAATGTATTAGACCTACCAGAGAATTTCATTCCTGTATGTATGCTACCTATTGGTTATCCTAAAGAGATTAAGCCACATAACACGAGATTAGATTTAGAAGATATTGTAATTTATAAATAGAAGGTTTTAGTATGGAAATTAATGTAATTGGAGCCGGACTTGCTGGATGTGAAGCTGTTTGGTATTTATCAAAAAAAGGATATAAAATAAATTTATATGAAATGCGTCCTAAAAAGATGACGCCTGCACATAAAACAGAGAAATTTGCCGAGCTTGTTTGCTCCAATTCTTTAAGAAGTGATTCAATTGAAAATGCTTGTGGCATTTTAAAGCGTGAAATGGAAATGCTAGATTCTATTATCATAAAGGCTGCAAGATTAAATCATGTTGAAGCCGGAGGAGCATTAGCTGTAGATAGGGAAGGCTATAGTGAATATGTAACAAATACAATTAAATCACTACCTAATCTTAATATCATTTATGATGAGGTAACAAAAATAGATGTATCAAAGCCTACAATTATAGCAACAGGTCCTTTAACATCTGGTAGCTTGTGTGATGAGATAAAGAATTTATTTGGATGTGATGATTTCTATTTTTTTGATGCACAAGCTCCAATTATTTATGCTGATTCAATTGATTACAATAAGGTTTATTTAAAAAGTAGATATGATAAGGGTGAAGCATCATATTATAATTGTCCTATGACAAAAGAAGAATTTGATAGATTTTATGATGCATTAATTAATGCTGAGGGAGTAGAGCCTCATGATTTTGAAATAAAGGTATTTGAAGGATGTATGCCTGTTGAAATAATGGCAAAGCGAGGACCCCAAACATTAACATTTGGTCCTATGAAGCCTGTAGGATTGAAAACACCTGATGGAGTTAGTCCATATGCAGTAGTTCAATTAAGACAAGATGATGCTGCTAAAACTATGTATAATTTAGTAGGATTTCAAACTCATTTAAAATTCCCAGAACAAAAAAGAGTATTTCAAATGATACCAGGACTTGAAAATTGTAGATTTGCTAAATATGGAAGAATGCATAAAAATACATATATTAATGCACCTGAAATATTAAATCCTACATTCCAAACCAAAAAATATCCTAATGTATTTTTTGCAGGTCAGGTATCTGGTGTTGAAGGATATGTTGAATCTGCAGCATCAGGTATTTATGCAGCAATTAATATGGATAGATATCTAAAAGGAAAAGAATTAAAGGTATTTCCTGCATCAACTGTAATGGGTTCTATGTCATTATATATTTGTAATGCATCAAAGGAAGGATTCCAACCAATGAATGCTAATTTTGGTATAATGGCAGATCTTGATATACCTCATAAAAAGCATGAGAGAAAAGCATTATATGCTAAAAGAGCATTAGATGTTATGCAAAAGGAGGTAGATAGTCTTGATAACTGATGAGGATGCAATTAATGAATTTATTAATGATTTATCTTCAGTAAAGAATTATTCAGATAATACAATTGAATCATATAAAAATGATATATCTGAATTTCAAGCATTTTTAAAAAATGAAAAGATGGCTAGAGGCTTATTATTCATTAGAAATAAAGTAGCTCAAAATTATGTATATTACTTGTCAGGTAAGAATTTAGCATCTACATCTATACATAGAAAGATTTCTTCATTATCAAGCTTTTATGATTTTTTAGTAAAAGAAGAAATGTTTAAAGAAAATTTCTTTAAGGATTTAGATGAACCCAAAATACCTAAAAGATTAGTTCAAGTTATTAGTACAGATGAAATATCTATGCTAATGTCTTCATGTGATTTAGATAATAAGCTTGGTTATAGAAATTATTGTATTTTAGGCTGTTTATTTGGCTGTGGCTTAAGAGTTTCAGAATTATGTAACATGGAAATAAAGGATATAGATTTCCAAGAAAGAACTATTCATATAAAGGGTAAAGGAAATAAAGATAGAATAGTTATTATGTATGAAGAATTAGCAACTTCACTAAAGCATTATATTTCTACATTTAGAACTGAGCTATTATATAATTCAGGCTCTACAGAAAATAGACATGTATTTTTAAATAAAAATGGTACAACATTAACTAGAGTTGGTGTAAGAAAAATATTAGAAAAATGCGTATCTGATTGTGGTGAGACATTCCATATATCACCTCATATGCTACGTCATAGCTTTGCAACAGCTTTATTAAATAAGGGTATGGATTTAAGATATGTTCAAGAACTATTAGGTCATGAATCATTATCTACAACTCAGATTTATACACATGTAGCTTATGATACAATTAAAAAAAGCTATACATTAGCTCATCCTAGAGCGATGAGAATAAATGAGAAGAAAGACAAAAAAGAAGATAATTAATTATTTTTCTTGATATAAAGTTAGTAATTTGTTATAATTGTTTCGTTCGAAGGAATGGTGATAATTCTATGAAAAAATTATTCGGAATTGTTGGAATTGCTTTTGCAGGTTTATTCGCATTATCATCTTGTAAGAGCTCAAAAGATTTACAAACATTAAGAAAAGATACAATTTCAGATGCAATTAAAGCTGAATATAACATCGAATTTGATGATACTAATGGTAAGGTTTTATACAACAAAGAAAGAAGTGCTAAAACTACAAGTTATTATGATGTTTATATCGCAAATAACGATGACTATAAATCAAATTTAGTAACATATTCTATTAATTTATCTGAATTAATTAAAAAAACACCTGAATTAGAAAAGAGATTAAGCCAAAAGAAATTATCAGGAATTCCTGTTTATGCACCTATGTTTTCAGCATCTGCATATTCTGATGAATTAAGTGCATTCATTAAGGAATTATATAATTCAAGCTATGGTATTTTATCTACTACAAAGAATGAAGATAAATCATTAACTAAGAATTATGATTTTGGTATTGAAGTAGATAAAGCAGCAAGCTGGACTAGAACATTAGAAGGCAAATATTTAAATTTAGCTTATCTTGAAACAAATAGTGATATTACAATTAATATTACATACTTACCTGTATACCTATATCGTATGTATAAGGGTGAAACTATTGTTAAACTATATGCATTTTTACCTGTTCGTGAGGCTGCATTATTAAATGGTAAAAAGATTGTTGCCCCTAAGGATAAAGCTTCTAAATATTCTTTAGAGGATTATGAAATAGTAGGAAAAGAAGTTAATTTTAATTTCGATCCTGAAACTAATTTATTAGTTAAAGAATAATTTATTATTAACCAAGTAATTGAAAGCCAAGAAATTGGCTTTTTAATTTTAGTTGATTTATTTAATTTAATAATATTGAGAACAAAAAACTGATTATAAATATATTTGCATGTGAATTTGCATGTGAATTAAAAAAGTGCTAGAATATATTTCGATATCGAAAAAAACTTATGTTGCCTTGCCTCCTCGATTTGAAACAACAAAAATGATTTTTTATCGGGGGGGGAATATTTATTTTATTATTTTATAACCAAATGGATCTAGGTTATAGGTCCATTTTTTGCTTTAGAAAGAAGGGGTATAATGAAAAAATTTATTAGTATTATTTCTACATTTGTAGTTTGTTTTGCATTATTATTTGTAATTGCATCATGTGATAATACAACTAGTAATATAGATAATGGCAAACAAGAAACTTCAAATGTTACTCCAACAAATCCTGATAATTCAGGTGGAACAAAAAATGATGATAGTTTGTTTTGTGTTGTTAATTTTGATTCAAAAGGTGGGACTGAAGTTTCATCACAAAACATAAAAAAGGGCGAAAAAGCATCCAAACCATCTAATCCAACAAAAGAAGGCTATACATTTGATGATTGGTACTACCAAGGTGAAAGATGGAGCTTTATTGGATATACAGTAACAGAAAATATGACACTTGAAGCAAAATGGGACATTAATTATTATAATCTGAATCTAAATGTTAATAATTCTAAAGCTGGTACTATATCAAATAATAGTGGCTCTCATTATTATAATAAATCAATAACAATAACAGCAACAACAAATCCAGGATATACATTTATTGGCTGGTATAATGGTGATAATTTAATATCAGATAAACCATCATATACATTTACAATGCCTGCTAAAAATTTATCATATACAGCTAAATGGAGCATAAATACAAATACACCATATAAGGTAGAACATTATTTACAAAATATAGATGATGATAATTATCCATCAACACCATATGAAATAGATAATTTAACAGGTACAACAGATACATTAACAAATGGTAGTGTAAAAACATATGAAGGATTTACATCACCATCAATTAAGCAAGTTAATATCAATGGTAATGGTAATACAGTTGTTAAATTGTATTATACAAGAAATAGTTATTCAGTAGCATTAAATAAGGATATAAATAAAGCTGGAACTGTAACAGGAGCTGGAACATATAAATATGGTAAAGAAATAACAATAACAGCTTCAACGAATCCAGGTTATACATTTATAGGATGGTATAAAGACAATAAAGAATACACAACTGATGCATCATTTGATTATGAAATCGAAAATTCAAATGTGTCATTTGAAGCAAGATATTCAATTAATAAATATACAATTACAATTGATAATCAAGTAGAAGGTGTAACAATATCTGGTATAATAAGTGGTAATGAATATGAATGTGATTCACAAATAACATTAACAGCAACAAATATTCCATCTGGATGTACAATCAAATGGACAAGAAGTGATGATGTAGTAAAGTTTGGAGATACATACACATTCAAAGTACCTGCAGGTAACATAAACATTACTACTACTGCTAGTAGTTATACAAGAGAAGGAAATAAAATATACTTCGGTACATACCCTCAAACTAAGGTAACAGCAACAACTGAAAATGGTTTATTATCAATAACATTTGATTCATCTACATGGACAAGTTATAGATATTACATATCATCATCACAATCTGATTTTATGTATTATAAAGATGTAGATATAGATAATAATGGCTCATATGATTATAGGGGTGTTTATTTCACACAATATAGACCATATTACTATTCAAGTAGTTCATCAACAGATAATACTTATCAAGATGATAATGGCTATTCAACTAATACAATCTATTGGTTCAGCTATGACCCAATTGAATGGGATGTTTTAACTGAATCTAGTGGTAAAGCATTAATCTTTGCTAATCTAATTTTAGATAGCCAAGATTATTATCTATATTCATCATGGTCATCAATTAGCCATAATGGTGGTACAGGATATGTTAATAATTATGAATTATCAAATATAAGAAAATTCTTAAATGATAATTTCTATAATACTGCATTTAATGAATTACAAAAGGCATTAATCGAAACTACAACAGTAGACAATAGTGTTGCATCTACTGGTCAAAACTCAAATATCTATGCTTGCACCAACACAAGCGATAAGATGTTCTTACTATCTTGCAAAGAAGCAACTACATATTATAAAAATGATGGTGATAGAAGCGCTAAAGGGACTGATTATGCTAAGTGCCAAGGCTTATATGTTTCTAGCGAAAACGGTAACGGTTATTGGTGGCTGCGTTCACCTTACGACGCTTCACCTTACGAAGATGGTGCTTACAACGCTTATTACGTCTATGAATGGGGCATTATCAGCATCCACAATGTCGACCAAGCTTTCCACGGCGTCCGTCCAGCTTGTTGGATAAAACTATAGAACATTATTTATGCATGAATAATTGAATTATAAAAGCCAAGAAATTGGCTTTTTAATTTTGCATGAACACCATAATATAATAATAAATTATTATACAAAAATAATTTTTTTCATTAATAGTTGAAAAAGAGAAATCTTTGTGTTATTATGTTAAAGGCACAAAAATACACATGCTGTTGGAGCAGGCCGTCGTGTGCAAGTAAAATTGATGGAGGCTTGTGTTGAAAATAGCAGAGGACATAACAAAAATAAAATGGAGGAAATTAAAAATGTCTGAATCAG
>CAMOUB010000038.1 GCA_946626345.1 uncultured Caryophanales bacterium
TTCCCGATGCGATTCGAACGCACGACCTTTCGCTTAGGAGGCGAATGCTCTATCCAACTGAGCTACGAGAACAAAATTAATTTGGATTTGTATCCAAATTATACTAACTTATTTTATTATAAAAAGTATTTTGATTCAAATGATATTATAATAATTTAAGTTTTTTGTTTAATTCATTTTTTAAATATAAATATCTATTATATTTTTCTTCCTTTTTAAAATGATTGCATCTAGATTGTAAATATTTTTTATCATATATTAATTCATGATCAAATTGTTCACTTGTTAGATCAAATATAATATCACGTATTACATTATAACAATGATAATTACCATCATCTAATAATATTCCATATACATACCCACCAAATATGTCTTGAACTAAAAAAGAAGTGATAGAACATTGCCCTAATGTATAATTATCTTTACTCCACCTATCTTGCATACGAGGAGCACAAGTTTCTTTAGACCAAATGGTTTTTAATATATCATAAAGATGACGTTGGTCTATAATTTTTTCATATTCCTTATTAATGGGTTTTATTGCTTTGGTATTAAAACCATAAAATTTATATTCCATATTATCACCAAAAAAAATTATAGCATATTCTATAGAAGATAATAGACACAAAATGTAAAATATGTGTCTTTTTCTTCACTAAATAATGAAAAAAAATCTATAGAGTTGAAAAAAATATAATTTCATTATATCATTATAGTAATGAATGTCGGTAAAAAAATTAATATGGAATTTAGGTGGTATTATGTTTAAAGATACTCTATTTAAAAAGTATATGGAACTGAATAAATTATTATTATCTGTTATAAATATAGATAGTAAAACTGTAGATGTTTTTGACGGTGATACTAAACAAACCTTTAGCTATAGAGAATTTTGTGAATTCGAAGCTAAATATTTTGATATAATACCAGATTTTTTTAACAAGACAATTGTTTTATTTGAAACCATTGATTCTAATAGTGACGAACTAGAAGTAGATGCCGAATATAAAAGAACTACTGGAGAGCCAGTTAATTTTTCATATAATATAGTTAAACAAAGCGATAAAGAATATTTATTATTTATAAAAGAAAACGAGAAAAAAGATTATGGATACCTAGATCAAATGACTAAGGCTAATCCAAAATCGTATATTGATAATAGAGCTAAAAATAATATGCTTACTAAAACTCCTTTTGTCTTAATGATGATAGATATTGATTCATTTAAGCATATTAACGATCTTCATGGTCAATTAATAGGTGATATGATATTAATTGAAATGGTTACTATCGCAAGAAACATTTTAGGTGATAGAGGAGCTATATCTAGAATTGGTGGAGATAGATTTTTAATTATTTATGATATTGAAGACAATTATGATGTAGTACATGATTTTATATTTGATATTAAACAACAGATGCAAAAATTATCTGTTTGTTCATCTAGAGGTATATCTATAACACTTACAATAGGTAGTGCCCAATATCCATCTGATGGACAATATGAATTATTACTAAAAAAATGCTTAAAGGCATTAATTAGAGGTAAGAATAAAGGTAGAGATTGCTTCGTAATGTATCTTGAACATAAGTGTGGTAAGGTTACATTAGATGATGTAATAGAAGATAAAATAAATAAAATTGATAGATCGTCAGCTAAAAATGATGTATATTCATTTATCACAAGTGTAAATCAACAGCTTGCTGATGATAAGAATTTTGATGATTCGATTGATAGAGCTATAAGCTTAATTGGTAATTATTTTTATGTAGATAGAATATCTATCGCAAGATTAGATATCAAAACAGGTAAAATAATGAAGCATCATAGTTGGTATAATCCAAAAATAAGTGTTGAATATCCAGCTTATTGTATAGATGAAATAATTCCAGATTGGGCAGCCGCTTTAGGCCAGAAAAATTATGTAATGATTGATGATCATACAAAAATGGATGAATCAAACCCTTTAGCAAAATTATTCTTAGTAGATCATACAACTGCCTCAATGGCATTTGAATTAATTGTAAATAAAATATCCTTTGGTCTAATTAGATTTGATATGACAACAGGTATAAGACATTGGCAAAGTGAAGATTTCCAAGTATTTATGCTAATATCACAATTAGTTGCATCCCATATTCAAAAGAATTATTTAAAGGAAACAAACTATAAAACATTATTCCTTGAGCCTAAATATGGTTGTTATAACTTCACTAAAATGTTTAGTGATACCGGAGATTTAATTATTCAAGGTAGAGTTTCTAAATTTACAATACTTGAATTAGATATAAAAGATATTATTAAATTCCGTTCATTCATTGGTATGAGTAAAATGGTTGAATTAGTTAAGGTTATAACTAGTGCGCTTAATACATTTGATTGTATATATGGAAAACAATCAGGTGGTCCGTTTGTAATATTCTTTAATCATCAAAATAAAGAAATCATTGAAGCTGCAGTTAAAAAGATTCAAGCTGATGTTAAAGAATATACAGATATAAATCATATCCATGAATTATTTATTCAAACAGGTGCTTATTTAGGAGATAGTAAAGAAATATCACTTATTGATGCAATCGGTAATGCCCACTTAACTAGAGTATTAAATGAAGAAATTGAATTATTATATTATACTGATGATATTAAGAATAAATCATTATTTCAAAATGAAATGCTACTTAGACTTGATGAGGCACTTGATAATGATGAATTCTTATTATATTTACAACCAAAGATTGGAACAAAAAATGGCACTTTAGTTGGTGCTGAGGCATTAACTAGATGGCATTATAAGCATGAAAAATTATTATACCCTGATCAATTTATTTCATTCTTTGAAGAAAATGATGTAATTGATAAATTAGATTATAAGGTATTTAGTAATGTCTGTGATTTTATTAGAAATTTAATTAATAAAAATATAAAGCCATTCCCTATCTCAGTAAATGTATCTAGATTCATTACTAATTTTGATGTATATTTAGATAATCTAGAAAGAATCAGAAAAAAATATGATATTGACCCTAAATATATAGAAATAGAAATAACGGAAGGAATGTATTACGAAAATTCATATATTATCTCATCATTTATTGATAAGCTACATAAAATTGGCTATCTAGTTGCAATGGATGATTTCGGTGCTGGTTATTCTAATTTAGTATCTTTAGCTAAATTAAATTTCGATGTAATCAAATTTGATAGAAGCTTCTGTATAGATTTAGAAAACTCAAATGTAAGAATCATGCTAGATAAGCTAATGGATTTAGTTAGATCATTAAAGAAAAAGACAATCTGCGAGGGTGTAGAAACAGAATTCGATGTTAAATATTTAACAAAAATAGGTTGTGATTCTATCCAAGGCTATTATTATTCAAAGCCTATTCCTTGGTATGATTTTATGAAAAAATATTTTGAATAATTATTTAAATATTAATACAAAAAAATTAGAGTGTGCTAATAAATTTAACACACTCTTTTAACATAACTTTAGCATGCTCAATCATTGGTTTTTTAAGTATTTAGGCTTTATACCGGTTTATAAAATATTTTATTAAAAATGACAAGAAATGAAAGAAATGATAAGAAATGACAAGAAGTGAAAGAAATGCATAAATTGACATAAGAAATGAAAAGATGTATAATTCTGTTAAAGAAATGAAAGGGTGATTATTATGTATGATAAAAATCCATTTACACTAATGTATGGAATTCCTTCACTAAGTGTTATTTCAAGAGATGAAGAAATAAATAAAATAATTAAATCATTTACATATAACGAAAATGATTTTATGTATTTGATAACTGGAATACGTGGGACTGGTAAAACAGTGTTACTACGTAAAGTATATGAAATAATATCAGAGAAAAATGATTGGATTACTATTGATTTGAATCCACAAGGAAAAATAATAACTTCATTAGCTAATAGATTATTTGATAAATCAGCTTCATCAAAGTTTTTTAAAGGATGGAAGATAAGTATTAATTTACCATATTTGACATTAACCAAAGGTAATGAGCAAATTACTGATCAAGAATTGATTGCTGAAAAGATAATAGAACAATTATCAAATAATGGTAAAAAAATATTAGTAACAATTGATGAAGTAAATAGAACTGATGATTTCATTGAATTTGCTAATTTTTATCAGTCAATGTTAGGAAAAGGTTATAAAATATACTTATTAATGACAGGCCTTAAAGAAAATGTGGAAGCAATAATAAATGATAGAGCAGCAACATTTTTATCTAGAGCTCCTAAGATAGAGTTAGAACCACTTAGTTTACCTAATATTGCACTTGAATATAAGGACATCTTTGGGATAGATACAAATTTATCTATCGAAATGGCTAAGCTTACAAATGGATATGCCTTTGCATATCAGGTTTTAGGTTATATATTTTATGAAAAGAATTATAAATCAATTAATGAATCAGTGATTAAAGAATATGATTCATATTTATGGAAAAATGGATACACTAAATTTTGGAATGAATTAACTAGAAAAGAAAAAGATTTTGTTGTTTCTATGGCACTAACAGAAAGCAATTCAAAAGAAGAAATATTAAAACAAAAAATGATAAGTGAATCTAATTATTCTCAGTATAGAAAACGTCTATTAGAAAAAGGAATAATTATGATAAATGGATATAATAACTTATCATTTGTCTTACCAAGATTTAAAGAATTCATTTTATATGCTAAAGAATTTGAATAATATAAAAATGAGGGATAGTAATAAATTTAACATACTCTTATTTTCGTATAAAATAATATATATAATTATTGAAAAAGAATCTAAAAAAGTGATAAAATAAATTCGTAGTAAGGAGTAATAAAATGGAAGAAGTAAAAAACAAAATAACTAAGGTTTCAATTGGTGATTATTCCCTAGCTGTTACAAAAGGCTATGGATACACTAATAAAAATGGTGATGAAAGATATTCATATAACGAATCATATTTCGTTGATGGAGATAAGACATTACGTAAGCATTCTAATGACAAGGGAGAATTTTATTATAATGTTGAATTAGTAGATGTTGTAATAGAAGAATTCTTAATGAAAGATGGAAACAAGGGTTCTAAAACATACCCTTTAAGTGAAGTACCTTATTTAGCTAAATCAGCAGATGAGGCATCAGAAGAAGTACTTAAAAATTATTTAGAATTTAAGCTACATAGATAGTAATTAAGCTATGAAAATTATTTATAATTTTTCATAGCTTTTTTTCTTTTTATTTTCATTTATTTTCAAATAGTATTACCTTTATATGAGTGCTATAATAATATTACACGACAAATTAATAGGGGAGGTTATTGATATGGAAAATGAAGAGATTATAAAAGAAGAAAATGAGATAATTATACCTAATATTTCTATCAATTTAGAAATAGAAAAGGAATTCTCATATGTCTTATATCATACAGACGCAAGGCTTAAAATTGAAACATATACTAAATTAACATCATATTCATTTATTAGAGCTTTATCTATTAAGAATAACACTGATTTAGAATATACTAATTTAACATTAGAATTAAGCTTTTCTAATAAGGCATTTCATACATATGATATGCATATTAATTCCATTAATAAAAATGAAGAAAAGGATTTATCAATTCCTTTTATAATAGTTGATAATAAAATGCTTGAAGATATAGTAGAACCAACTCCAGCATTTATAAAAGTAATATTAAAGAATAATGAATTAATAATTAATGAATTAGAAATACCTTTTAATATATTACCAATTTCACAATTAAGATTAGACGCAAATGAATCATTTGATTATAGATTATTTGCTAAATTAATTACGCCTAATTGTAATAAGGTAAAACAAATAACTATAGATAGTGAAGCAATTTTAGATAGATCAATTATCGCATATCAAAATAGAGATAGAAATAAAAGATTAGAAGAGGTTGAATCTATTTACAAGGCATTACATAATTATGGAATTATATATCAAAATCCACCTGCAAAAAGATATGATATTCAACGTGTAAGGATGCCATATGAGGTTTTAAATGATAGAAAAGGTACATGCCTTGATCTATCTATTTTATATGCTGCATGTTTAGAAGAGGTAGGATTTAATCCTATTGTATTATTTTTAGATACTCACGCTTTAGTTGGTTTATTTTTAGATGATATAGAGGATGATAAAAATAATGAAATCTCAACTGTAACATTTGAAAATGGTATTGAAAAAAGAATTGATGTTATAAGAAATTTATTAGATGAAAAAATAATTCTTATAGATGCAGTATGCTTAGTTTCAAATAATGAAACATCATTTATGGGAGCACTAGATTCAGCAAAAAAATATATCTTAATGAATAATGATTCTAATTTTTCTGCAATAGATGTTAAAACATGTCACTTATCTGCCTTCTCTCCTATTCCATCAAATGGATTATCTGATGAATTAATAAATAGAATTGACCCTAAAACATTAATTGAAAGAGAATCAAAAGAATTATCTAATGAAAAATATGTTAATGTTTTAAAAAAGGAAGAGAAAACAAGATTCACATTCTGGGAACGTAAATTATTAGATTTATCTGAATTAAATCCCCTTGTAAATATTAAAACTGATATTGAAAAATGTGTTAGATTAATTAGTGAGAACCCTATTTATGAAGCTATATTTAATAGTGATGTATTAGAATTATCATGTGATTTTTTAACAAAAGCTAAGGGTAAGGATTCAGGATTAAAATCTGATACATTCCAATATATTGTATCTAACCCTGAAACAAAGCCATCATTCTTTAATCCATTAATATCTAATAAAGATCAGCTTTTCGCAATAGGATATGAAAGAGTATTAGATATGATGATAAAAAAATCTAATGACTCAATGGATGAAACAGGTGCCCAAACATTATATATTTGTTTTGGATTAGTATCATATAGAAGAAAGAATGGAAAAATGGGTGATGCACCATTTATAGTATTACCTATTGAAAAATTGACTAAATCAAAGGTTGGAAATAAATATTATATTTCAATTGATTCAAGTGAATTTATGATTAATCAAACATTCTTTGAATATTATAAAAATGAAAATCCAGGTGCTGATTTTTCTGAATTATATTCATGTAAGGCTGAAGATGGCTATATGAATATTGTAAATACATTTAAGGCTAATTCTAATTTAAGATTAGATCATAATCAGGTATTTATTACAAATCTAACATTTAGCCACTATATTATGTGGAATGATATTAGAAAGAGAAAAGAAGAATTAAGAAAAAATAAAATAGTATTATCTATAATAGAAAATAAAAATCTATTAGATGAAAAGCTAGAATATCAAAATAAAAAAATAGATGATATTGAAAAATACCAAGATTTTGCAGCACCACTACCTTATGATTCAACACAGCTAAAAGCTATATTAGAATCAGGTAATGGTAAATCATTTATATTAGATGGCCCTCCTGGTACAGGTAAGAGTCAAACAATTGTTAATATGATAGTTAATGCATTCTATCATGGAAAGACTGTATTATTTGTTGCTGAAAAGAAGGCAGCCTTAGATGTAGTATATGATAGATTAGAAAAAATAAAACTATCAAGATTCGCACTTGAACTACACTCTAATAAGGCTAATAAGGATACATTCTATAATAAAATAGCTGAATCAATGGATATGGGACCTACTGTATCTCCATTTGAATTTAATGTAAATTGTATTGACCTTGAAAATTCAAGAGATAATTTAAGAAAAATTATAGAAGAAATGCATTCAAATGATACATATATTTATTCATTATATGATGCTATTGTAGCATACGAAAGATTAAAGGCTAATGGATATGAATATTATATTAATTTAGATGAAGCATATTTAAAATCATTAGATAATGATACATTTAATAAGGTTAATGTATTGATTGATAAATATAATGCCTTATCAAAGAGTATTGATGATTATAATTCAAATCCTTTAAGATTTTTAGGAATATACAATATTAGATTTTCAGATAAATCTTTAATATTAAAGGAATTAAATCAAAATAAAGAATTATTTGAAGCATTTATAAATGATTATAATAATATATCTAATATCATTGAATTAGATATTGAAAGAACTAATAAAAATATTGATTCTATAATTACTAATCTAGATTTAATTTTAAATAAGGAATTATATTTAGATAATATTTATTCTTTTGGCAATAAGGATACTAATTATAAAGTAGCTAATTTATTTGAATTAACTCATAAATTAAATGATTTTATTAATAAGAATAAAGATATTTATAATTTTGATTATTTTAAAGGTATTGATTCTAAAAAGTTATTTGAAGAATATAAGGGACTAAACGGATTCTTTAATAAATTTAAATATAATCTAAAGCTAAAGAAATTATTAAAGAATGCATTAAAAACTAAATTCAATAAGAAAAATATTAGTACTTATTTAGAAGATATATCATTCTATAATGAATATATAGGATATGTAATAGAAGATAATGAATTAATATCTAAACTAATAGGAATTGATTTTATATCTAATATTTCTAATTTAGATTCAATTGAAGCTAAATATAATAATTCAGTATTATTCATTGATAATGTTAAAAATATTGAATCATATATGTCTTTTGATTTAATAATTAAAAAATTAATAGATTTAAAGGATGATTCAAGATTAAAACTATTATTTAATGAAATGATAAAAAAATATTTAGCATTCAAGGAATATGAATATGAAATTATTAATAAAAAATATTTATTAAATTATAAGATGATGGAATTATCTAATCCATATGATAGATATATTGAATTCATTAATTATTCATCTAAGGAAGATAATTTCAATGAACTTATAAATATTGCATCTATTAATTTAGTTGTAAATGAATTAAATGTATATGGAATGGATGAATTTATTATTGAGCTTAAGAATAATAAATTTGAATTAGATGAATTTAAGGATGTTTATGAATTATCTATAGTAAATGGATTATTAGGGTTGTATTTCAAGAATGATGATATAAATTATTTTAATTCAGAATCATTCCAATATGAAATTGAAAAATATAGAGGATATATTAAGAAATATTCTGATTATGTAATTGAAGAGGTATCTGCAAGATTATCTAAGAAATTAGATTATAATTCTATAGATTATAAATCTTCATCTAATATAGGACAATTAAAGAAGATATTCTCAATGAAGCGTAATAAACCATCAATTAGAGAAACATTAATTAAATATAATGATATTATTAAAGATTTCTTCCCATGCTTTTTAATGTCACCATTATCAGCAGCACAGTATTTATCTATGGATGATGAGACAAAGAAATTTGATATTGTTATATTCGATGAGGCATCCCAAATTCCAACACATGAGGCAATTGGTCCTATCGCAAGAGGTAATTCATTAATTGTATCAGGTGACCCTAAGCAAATGCCACCATCAAAATATTTTAATTCAGATATTATCATGTCTGAAGATGACTTAGAATTTGAAGATTCTGCATCACTTTTAGATGAATGCCTAGCTATAGATTTACCAAGAATTAGATTACAATATCATTATAGAAGTAAGCATGAATCATTAATTTCATTCTCTAATCAAAATTTCTATAAGAATTCATTATACACATTCCCATCTACATCTTGTAAAGATAGTGAAGTTATATTTAATTATGTTAATTTAGATTCTAATAAGAAAAATAGCCAAATGTCTAAAGATGAATTAGAAGCTATTTGGCATCAGGTTGAAATTATTTATACAAATAAAGAAACTAAAGAACAATCTGTTGGTATTATTGTATTTAACGTAATTCAAAAGGAAGCAGTTGAATCATTTATTAATAAAAAATTGAATGAGAATAAAACTATAAAAGAAGCTTTGATGAAAGCAACAGAAATAACTAAAGAGCCACTATTTGTTAAATCACTAGAAAATGTACAAGGTGATGAAAGAGATATTATTATATTATCTATTGGATTTAGATTAACTAATTTAGGTCACCCTAATGTTAATGGTCCTCTTGCCGCAGCTAACGGAGAGAGAAGATTAAATGTTGCCGCATCACGTGCAAAGAGAAAAATGATTTTAGTTTCTACAATTAAATATCTAGATTTTGATACAGATGAAAATCTAGCAAGAAACAAAAATAATGGTGCCTTATACCTAAAGAGATTAATAGGCTATGCTAAAAATTCTAATTATATTAATCAAGATAAAGAAAATGATTCAAATGTATCTATTGTTAATTTCATTAAATCAGATTTAGAAGCATTAGGATATAATGTTAAAACTAATGTAGGATTATCTAATTATAAAGTAGATATAGCTATTAAATCTAAAGATAATAGTAATTATTTACTAGGTGTATTAATCGATGATAGAAATGTATCAGATATTACATCTATTAGAGATGAATTATATTTAACTGAATCATTCTTAACTTCAGCTCTTGATTGGAATATTATAAATATTTATACAGTAGAATATTTTAAAAATCCTAAAAAGGTAATAGATTATATTGTATCAAATATAGGGCAAGATATTAAAAAGGTTAAAACATATGATATTGATCCTAATATAGTAAAAGAAGAAAAGCATGAATTTAAATATAATACAGTAGCTTATAATTATGTTTCTAATTTAATTCCTTTATCATATTCAAATGAATTTGGATTTAGAGTATTTGACTTAAGAACTAATCTACAAAATATAATAGATGTAGAAGGTCCAGTATCTTATAACATAATAAAGGATTATATTGTTAAAAATACTAATAATATAACTAAAGCAAGTGCTAAATTTGATAAATTCTTAAGAAATGAATTAAATTATGTATTTACAGATACAACCATAGATTTAGATGAAAAGGGTAAACCAATAGAATTCTTCTGGCCTAAGGGTATGAATTATAATTTATCATTCTTTAGAATATCTTCTAGAGATATTAATGATATACCAAAAGAAGAATTAGCTGCCGCTATGAAACAAATATTAAAACTTCAAGGTAAGATTAGCTTAAATGATTTATTTAAGGCAACACTTGAGGTATTTAATATGGATTTAAAGTTAAACCAAAAGGTTAAATCTAAATTGAATCAAGCCTATAAATTTGGATTCGAAAAAGGATTCTTGGAGGCCTTAGATAATGATTAAGATTGATTTAATTACCGGCTTTTTAGGAGCCGGTAAGACAACATTCTTAAAAAAATATGCCACGTATTTAATTGATAATGGCTATAAAATATGTATATTAGAAAATGATTTTGGTGCTATTAATGTTGATATGATGCTACTAGATAATTTATCTTGTGATAAAGAAATGGTATCAGGTGCTTGTGATTATGATTGCCACTTTAGAAGGTTTAAAACTAAATTAATCTCTATGGCTTTAAGAGGCTATGATAGAGTAATAGTAGAACCATCAGGCTTATTTCATACAGATGAATTTTTTGATGCATTATATGAAGAACCATTAAATAATTTTTATGAAATAGGAAATATATTTACTATATATGATATTAATACTAAAAATTTATCTTTAGAGGCTAAATGCTTTATAGCATCAATGCTAGCTGTTGCAGGTAAAATCATTGTTACTAAGAATTTTAATAATGAAACATTAGATATTAATTCATTAAATAATTTATTATTAGAATTTGATTCTAATAGATTAATAAATGAAGATGATATTATATATTCATCTAATTTAGATATTAAATCTATTATTAATTCAGGGTATATTGAGGCATCAACTAAAAAGATATCAGATTTATCTAATAAATATGATTCTATATATTATCTAGATTTAGATTATAATTTATCTAAAATGAAAGAAATATCTAATATCTTATTTAATGATAAAAAATATGGTTTTGTAGAAAGAATTAAAGGATTTATTTTAGATAATAATATTTGGTATAGAATAAATGAAACTAAGGATGCATCTGATATATCTAAAATAGATAATGGACAAAACGTATTTATTATTATAGGTAATAATTTAAATAAGGACTTAATAGATTCATTAATTAATAATTAATATTCTATATAATAAGGCTATAGATTAAATCTATGGCTTTTTTATATTATTTTGTGATAAAATAAAAACGGTGGTGCGCTAGTTCGGTGCACATAATCTAGTGGGTGCAAATCCCATCTTGTAAAGTTTAGCCAACAGCAAGTACCGAGTCCTTGGAACCAAAGTGGTAACATTAGGTTTAAGCGTAGGATAGGGAGCATACGAGCCGTAATGCGTAAGCGTGAAACTGTTCTAGCCTCGTTAGTTATAATAAATGAAAGCTGATACTTTCACCGTAGTAGCAAGCAGTAATATTAAATCGTCATGGCAAGATTTAATAGGTTTCATCGGGGTTTTAAGGTATGGCGAGTATGACATA
>CAMOUB010000039.1 GCA_946626345.1 uncultured Caryophanales bacterium
ATAGAGATTATTATTGGAAATAAAGATAAATCATATAATACTAAGGGATTAATAAAGTATGCATTAAAAGATGTAAGAGAAAGAATAAATAATGGAGAACAAATAAATCATGTTTGGTTTTTCTTCGACAAGGATGATTTTCCTACAGCATCCTTTAATGAGGCATGTATTAACTCAAAAAAATTGAATGATTCTAAAACGGAAAATGGAGAAGGATTCAAATATAATCAAGAATTGAGTATTACATTTCATTCTTGTTACAGCAACGAAGCCTTTGAATTATGGCTATATCTATATTTTGAATATTTAGAAGCTTCTTTAACTAGAGCTGACTATATTAAAAAAATAGAAAACAAGATTCAACAAAGGCACAAGGATTATAGATTTGACAAGGCTCAAACAGGATTACATAGATTCTTAATTGAAAATGGTGGATCTGTTGATAAAGCAATTAAAAATGCTAAAAAATTATGTGAAAAGAATGAATTTGAAAATCCATCAACAGCTGTATATGAATTTGCTGAATACTTTTTACCATATATGGAGAAAGATTAAATTTTTTAGACAATAAAGAAATAGAATACCCTTCTTCATATAATTCAATTATCTTTAATTTATCTTCTAACTTTAACTTCATAATAAAAACCCCATAAGTCTTTCCAATTTTGCTTGGTCCAACTTATGGGGTTTACTTTAATAATCCCCTTTTATTCTTTATCATTTAATATTTTTGAAATTATATATCTAGGTCTTGCTTTAACTTCTTGTAATGTTTTACCTATATATTCACCTAATATACCCATGCCAATTAATATGATACCTGTTGCTAAAAAGATTGACATTATAATATATGATCCAAGCTCATAATTTAATACTTTAGTTAAGAATAATACACTAAATACTATAAAGCATATAATAGATACAAAAGTTATGAATATGCCTAAATTTAATATCATTTTTAATGGTTTAACTGAAAATGATGTTATACCATTCCAAGCTAACTGTAACATCTTTTTTAAAGGATATTTAGATTCTCCTTTAGTTCTTTCTAATCTTTCATATGTTACAACATCACTTTTAAATCCTATTTGAGGTATCATACCTCTTAAGAATAAATTAACTTCATTAAATTTTAATAATTCAGTTACAACACGCTTTGACATTAATCTATAATCAGCGTGATTATAAATTATTTCAACACCCATTTTTTTAAGTAATTTATAATATGATTGAGCAGTAAATCTTTTAAAGAAAGAGTCCTTTTTTCTTTTGCTTCTAACACCATAAACTACTTCATTACCATCTAAATATTTCATTACCATATCTTTAATTGTATTAGGATCATCTTGTAAATCTGCATCTATTGTTATAAGCATATCTGCATAATCTTTAGCATAATCTAATCCTGCAAGACATGCGTTTTGATGTCCTCTATTTCTTGATAATGATAATCCTTGAAATATTTTATCTTCATTATGTAATTTTTCAATTACATCCCATGTTTTATCCTTTGATCCATCATTGACAAATAATATTTTACTATCCTTAGATATTAAATTATCTATAATTAATTGATTCATTTTTTCTTTTAAAACTATAGATGAATCAATTAAGCATTCCTCTTCATTATAACAAGGAACAACTAAATATAAGGTATTCATAAAAGCCTCCCTAAAATAATCGCTTAACTAATATTATTTTATCATAAAAATATAAAAGATTAATTATTTTTAATAATTATGCTATAATTAAATTAGTTTTAAGAGGTATGAGAAATGAATTATTTAGCTTATAATAAGCTTGCGGGACAAGTTACAGAAAGTAAAATCAAAGATATTATTAAGAAATTTGAAGACAAATTTCCTAATATGATTTTAATTGATGAAGAAAAAATATCATTAGAAGAATTAAATAATGATCTTAAAGATGATGATAATATCTTATTAATTGGTGGAGATGGAACAATTAATTTCTTAGCTAATGTATGGAAAAAAACCAAAATGAAGGGTAATTGGTATATTTATTCAGCAGGTACAGGAAATGATTTTTTAATTGATATAGAAGCAAAAGATGGATTTGCTAGATTAAATGAATATCTAGATAATATACCTAAAGTAACTGTTAATGGAATAACTAAATATTTCGTTAATAATGTAGGCTTTGGAGTAGATGGTGATGTATGTGTAGTTGCAGATAAGAAAAAAGAAAAAGGAAAGAAAATAAACTATACTAAAATAACCATTGGTTTAATTTTATTTAGATTTAAGAAAAGATATTGTAAAGTTAATGTAGATGGAAAAGAATATGAATTCAAAAACGCATTTATTGCAGCAACTATGAATGGAAGATTCTATGGTGGTGGAATGAATTGTGCACCAAACCAAAATAGAAAATCTGATAAGGTTACACTTGTTGTAATGAATGGTAGATCACGAATTCTAACATTAATTAAATTTACAAAGATATTTAAGGGTGAGCATATTAAATATAAGAAAAATGTTCATATCTTTGAAGGAAAGAATATTGAAGTTAAATTTGATAAGCCATGTGGATTACAATATGATGGTGAAGTAATAAATGATGTATTAGAATATAAGGTAGAAAAGTAAAAGCGTTAGATTAATTTCTAGCGCTTTTTCATATATATTTCGTATGCAATTATACTTGCTGCTACACTAACATTTAAGCTATTTTGACATCCTTCCATTGGTATATAAACCTTTTTATGATTATGATTATACCAATCATTATTAATGCCAAATCTTTCATTTCCTACAACTAATGCAGTTTTAGTATCATAATTATATTCTTTATAATTTAGACCTAATTTTGGTTCTCCTAAATATATATCATAATTATTATCTAATAAAAACTTATTACATTCATTATAGCTTAATTCAAGTGTAGGAATTATTAAATTACATCCTCTAGAAGAAGATGTAATTTTAGGGTTATTTATTTTAGTTACAGGATCAACTAAAATTACACCACTACAATTAATACTATCTAATGTTCTATAAATAGTACCTACATTACCTGGTATTTCAAGTCTATCTAATATAACTATAAAATCTTTATTTTTAAAATCATCTAAATTATATTTAGGTATTATAATTTCAGCTATAATTCCTGCATGATTTTCTTTTGTTTCTAAAGCTTTATATGAAGATTCTGATATTTCATATGATTCTAAAGAGGCATTAATTAAATCATCTAATAGCTTTAATGTTTCATCTTTAAATATATTTTCTTTTGAATATAATAATAATTTAATTTTTAATTTATATTTTAATGCTATTTCTAATACCTGTAAGTCATCTGTAACTGTAACATCTGATTCTTTAGAAGATTTTAATAGCGTCTTTATTTCTTTATATTTTTCATGACTTTTAGATATCATCATTTTAATCACCGCTATGATTATATCATAAGATATAAAAAGAAGATAAAAAAACTTTTATTATGTAATCTATCTTACATTTTTTATTTATTATAATGATTATAATAAATCGGATTAGAAAAGAGGTATTTAAAATGAAAAAAAGATTTTTAATTGCAGGTTTAGCTTTAGCTAGCTTAAGCTTAGCTGCATGTAATAAAAAGGAAGAAGCTAAAACTTCAAACACAAATACTGTAACAGAATCAGTTTCAACTGATACAAAAGCAGTAGATGATTATAAGCTAAAGGTATCAACACCAAGTGGTGCTCCACTAATGGCTATATCAGGAGCTAAGGATGATATTGATTTAAAATTAGTTGCAGATACAACACTTTTACCTGGCTTATTCCAAAAGACAGAAGAAAAAGAAGATATTATTATTGCACCTGTAAATGTGGGTACTAAATTATATAATGCTAAGTCATCAACATATAAGCTAGCATCAGTTATAACTTGGGGTAATACTTATTTTTCATCTGGTAGTGAAAATTTTACAATTGATTCAATGAATGGAAAAACTGTTACATTCTTTGGTAAAGGTTCAATTAATGTTGCAATCGCTAAATATGTTTTAAAACAAAAAGGAGTAACTGTAACTGAGGCATATCCAGACCCAGATGTAGTTGCATCTATTAAAGGAGTATTAGAAGCAAATCCAGATGAAATGGTAATGATTGCAGAACCAGTTTTAACTGTTACAAAAACATCATTAGAAAAACATAAGTCATTAACATCTTATTCAATCGCAAATGAATATAATTCATTAACTAATCATAAATATCCACAAGCTGCAATATTTGTTAATCCAGATTCATACCAATTACATAAAGGAAAATTTGATGAATTCTTTGAAGCAGTAGAAAATACAACAAAACTTGTTAAATCAGACGTTAGTAAGCTTGCTAAGCTATCACACGAAGCAGGAATACCTCAAGGTGAAGCAGTACTTCAAAAAGCAATACCAGGATGTGGTATTGAATATGTTAAAGGCTCAGTTGCAAAATCAGATGTTAATTATGCTGCAACACTTGCTGATTTAACTAATTATTTTGGTAAGAAGGCTCCTGAAGATTCATTCTATTTAATCTAATGACTAAAAAGTATTTATTAAATATTTTATATTATATTATTGGAATTATTATTGTAGCTTTATTATTTCAAGTATTTTCTTGGATTAAGAATAATGAATATTTCTTACCATCAGTTTTTAGTATAATAAATAATTTCTTTAATTTATTAACTAAAGGTGAAACCTGGATTGCAATATTATTAACTATTAGAAATGTATTTTTATCAATATTATTATCATTTTTAATCGCAGTTATTTTAGCTTTGATAGCTACTAAATTTAAAGTAATTTATAATATATTAAAGCCATTAATGATGATATTTAGATTTATTCCATTAATAATAATTATTACTGTTTTATTCTATTTATTTTATAGAAAAGAAGGTATTACATTATATATATGTGTTACATCATTTTTAACTCCTATGATATATGAAGCAATATATCAAGGAATAAGTAGAATAGATAAATCATATATAGATGTATATAAATTACATTCTTCATTTAATTTAAAAATATTATTTAGAGTATATCTACCACTAACTGTAGGAGCATGTAAGGCTGCGTTTTTAAATGCGATAGGCTTAGGTATTAAAATTTGCTTATCTGTTGAGTTTATTTGTAGTTTAGATAAGACATTAGGGTATTTAATTAAAAATGAAATAAATAGCCTTGAAGGCTATACTAATGTATATGCATATTTAATTATTCTTATTATATTATCAATAATTTTAGAGCTTTTACCACTTTTAGTAGAATATATTTATAAAAAAATAAAATATAGAGAAAGAAAAATAATTTTAGAATAATTATAACCACCCATTTGTGCTAAAATAAAAGATGGGTGGTTTTTATTATGGAAAAATCAGAAGCATATTATAATAAAATGAAAAACACACCAATTTTAAAATTATTAATAATGTTATCTATTCCTACAACAATATCTATGCTTATAACTAATATTTATAATGCTGTAGATACATATTTTGTAGGAACCTTAGGTGAATCACAGCAAGCAGCAACAGGTATTTTATTTACATTACAATGTATAATTCAAGCCTTCGCATTTATGCTAGGCCATGGTTCTGGCACATATGTTGCTAAAAGACTTGCAGAAAGAGATATAGATGGTGCATCAAGATATGTTTCAACTGCATTTTTTAATGGATTAATAATTGGTGTTATATTATTAATATTTGGTACAGTATTTATTGATCCTTTTATGGTATTACTAGGAAGTAGTGATACTGTATTACCATACGCAAAGGATTATGGTCTTTGGGTATTAATATCTGCCCCTTTTATGATTACATCTTTAATTATTAATAATAATTTAAGATATGAAGGTAAAGCCTTATTTTCAATGATAGGTCTTGCAACAGGAGCTATATTAAATATATTTGGTGATTATATATTTATAAATGTAATGAATTTAGGCGTATTTGGCGCCGGAATGTCTACAGGAATAAGTCAAATTGTAAGCTTTATTATTTTACTTATTTTATATTTTAAATATGCACAAGGGCGTATTAGAATTAAATTATTTTCAATGGATTTCATGGTTCATTTTAATATATTTAGAGGAGGATTACCTTCACTTTTAAGACAAGGATTAACATCTATTTCAAATGGTATTTTAAATAATTTAGTTAAGCCATTTGGAGATTCAGCAGTAGCTGCTATAAGTGTTGTTAATAGGTATTCTAATTTAATAATGTGTACAGGACTTGGAATAGGACAAGGATTCCAACCTGTTGCAGCATTTAATTATGGAGTAAAGGATTATTCTAGAGTTAAAAAAGGAATGTATATAACATTAATTTTATCAACTATTGTTGTATGTTTTCTTGCAATATTTGGATTAATTATTCCGGATAAAATTATTTGGCTATTCCAAAAGAAAGAAGATGTTATAACACTTGGTACAAGTGCACTAAGATATGCATCTATTGGAGTTATGTTTTTACCTATTAGTGTTACTGCAAATATGTTATTTCAAAGCATTAGAAAGAATCTAATAGCAAGTATTTTATCAACACTTAGAAGTGGTGCAATATTCATTCCTTTATTATTAATTTTTAATTTAACAGGACTTGGTTTTTTAGGAATTACATTAGCACAACCTATTGCAGATATCATTGCATCAGCAATAAGTATCATATTCATTATTTCATTTATTATTAAAACTCCTAGTGCTGATTTAAGTGAAAAACCGAAAGAAGATATCATAAAATAACGAAAAAAACTTGAAAAATACACTAAAACGATTGTAAATGATAAAAAAAGTATGGTATAATACCTACATAGATATTGACGATATAAGTCTTAAATATAACAAGAATTCGGAGGTTTTATTATGAAGACTAATTATGTTACACTTGTTTATTTATCACAGGACGAGGAAAATGCCAATTATTTAGCTGAAATCTTAGAAGATTCTAAGCATGTTGAAGTTCATAAATTTGAAAAGGGAGAAGACTACGATCAAGAAATCATTAAAGATATTAGTGATTCATGTGGTTTAATTATTTTACATATCTCTGATGAATTTGATTATGGTGATTATTTAGCTGAAATTAAAAAAGCTAAGAAAAAATGCCAAATCATTTGTTGTTATGCATCAAAAGCAACATATCAAACAAATTATCCTTTAAATGAAATTGAATTAGTAGAAGGATATCCAATTGAAGCTTTAGCTAATGATATTTGCCAAATCGTTGCTGGTGGATATAATAAGGCAAAAGTTAGATGGTATAATCGTAAAAAATATAGAAAGCTTGCATTCACATATTTCAATCAAGAAAGCTATGTATGGAGCTTAGGTATCTTAATTAAATTATTCAAGATTCATGATCTAGAAGTAAAAGAAAGAATCGCTGATGCTTATGCAAACTTAATGGATGCAGATAGAGCAATCAACTATTATTCAATTTGTTTACCACTAGATACAAAAGCATCTGTTGGTGCATCTGATGAAGATAGCCAAGGTGTTATTTGCAACAACTTAGGTTACTTATATACTCAAACTAAGAACCTAGAATTTGCTGAGCGTTATTTAAAACAAGCAATTGCTTTAAAGAACCCAGATGCATTATACAACCTAGGATATCTATATGAATCATCTTGGAGTTATGATTCATCTAAGAGAAGAACAAAAGAAGGATATGACTTATACTGCCAAGTATTATATGAAAAATATACTTCTGATTCTTCAAAGGAAAGAGCTAGAGAAAAATTAACAAAAGCTGCAGATAGATTACTTGCAAGAAAGAACTATGCAGCAGCATTACAATATTATAAAGCAATCGGTGATGGTACTAGAGCAGCTGAATGTATTAGAAATATTAAGAGAATTCGTCAATTATACGAAGAAAGAAAGAAACGTCAAATGGGCGCTCAACCTCATGCAGCAGCTAAGCCAGCAGCAAAACCAGCTGCTAAGCCTGTAGCTAAACCAGCTCCAGCTCCAACTCCAGCTAAAGTTGAAGAACCAAAAGGTGAATAAAAAAATAAGATGTTAAGTGATAATTCATTTAACATCTTTTTTTAAAAAATGAGGATTAAAAATGAATGTTTTATTCGAAGTATTATCAAATACTGCAATTGAAAATGTAATAACATGCCTAAATTTTAAATTTAAAAAAATAGTCTTTTTTGGATTTAAAAAGAATCTTGAGTCAATGCAAGCTAAGACATCTAATTTTTTAAAGAAATACTGTAAGGTTTCAGATATAGATTATTGCTTATTATCTACAGAAGATCCTAATAGCATTTTTGATGAAATAGAATTACAAGTTATTAATCATAAAAATGAAGGAAATGATATTTTTGTTGATGTAACAGGTGGAGAAGATATTTCACTTTTGATGCTTGGTAAAGTTGCATATAAACATGATTTATCAATTCATTATTATGATTTATATAATGATAAATTATATGATATTAATAATAAAATAAATGATTTTGTATCTAAATCAAAATTAAAAAGACAAAATATTAAGCTAAATATTGATATGATTTTAGAAGCAAACGGAATGGTTATTAATTATGACCAGGATAAATCTTATCAATACTTACTTGATGACGAATTTGAACAAGATATTTATAAAATTTCAAGAATAATAGATGAATATAATGTTTCATGGACAAAATTTACATCTGAATTTTATAAAGGATTCGATTATGAAACCTCTGTTGCAAGAATTACTAAAGACAAATATGAAGAGCTAAAATTTGGTGTATATAGTAGCTTAATTGAAGCATTAAGAGATGAAGGAATCGTTTATAATATTGAAAATAAAAATAATACATATTCATTTAGATTTAAAAATGATATGATTAAAAGATTATTTTTAGATGGTGGAGCAGTATTAGAGTACTTAGTATTTTTTAAAGAAAAATCAAAATCAGATGATATTAAAATAGGTGCTCATATTGATTGGGATGGAATTATTACAGGACACAATGATGAGGTTGTTAATGAAATAGATGTTATTACCCTAAATTCATATCATTTAACATTTATATCATGTAAAGCTGGAAAGCTTGATATTTTAAAAACATATTACGAATTATATGCATTAGCTAGAAGATTAGGTGATAAATATACTAAAAAGGTATTAGTTACTAAACAAGAGCTTACAGATACTGATTTACTTCGTGCTAAGGAAATGGGAATTACTGTTATTTATAAAAAAGATTTATAAAATGATTAATTATAATGATGCTAAGTTAATAATTTAGCATCTTTATTTATTTAGTTTGTTTATACAAACAAAAAAGAGTATAATAATAGAATGAAAGGAATGATTAATATGTTAAAAATAGATATTATTTCAGGCTTTCTAGGAGCCGGAAAAACAACTTTTATTAAGAGACTTTTAGATACTCATCTAAAAAATGAAAAGGTTGTATTAATTGAAAACGAATATGGAGAGGTATCAGTAGATACAGATATTTTAAACGATGCTAAAATCGAAATAAAAGAATTATCTCAAGGCTGTATTTGTTGTAGCTTAGTTGGTGATTTCTCTAAATCACTAAATGAGGTTATTAAACAAATGAAGCCAGATAGAATCTTAATTGAACCATCAGGTGTAGGTAAATTATCTGATATTATTAAAGCTGTTAAATCAGCAGGATTAGAGGATAATATTAATTCACTTGTATGTATGGTAGATGCTAAAAAAGCTAAAATGTACGATAAGAATTTTGGTGAATTCTTTGTTGACCAAATCAAGAATGCTCAAACAGTTATTTTATCTCGTACAGATATTTCAAAAGAAGATACAGTTGAATCTGCATTAGAAATTGTAAGAAAACATAACGAAAAATGTGTAGTTGTTACTACACCTATTAAAGATTTATCTGATGAAGATTTATTAAAGGCATATGAAGGATTTGATATTAATTTAATAGATAAATCATTATTAGAACATCATCATGACCATGATGAAGATGAATGTGACGATCCAAATTGTTCATGCCATCATCACCATGACCACGATGAAGATGAACATGAGCATCACCATCACCACCATGATGATGACGATGACGACGATGATGAATGCGACGATCCTAATTGTGAGTGCCATCATCATCATGATCATGACCATGAAGAACATGAACATCATCACCACCATCATGCAGATGAAGTATTTACATCTTGTGGTATTGAAACAGTTAAAAAATATGATATTAATGAATTAAAGAAGACATTAGATAAAATGGCTAATGGAGAATATGGTGTTATTGTTAGAGCTAAAGGTATTATTAAAGCAACTGATGAAAAATGGTACGTATTTAATTTAACACCAGAAGAGGTTGAAATTTTAGAATCTAAGCCAATTCATGTAGGAAAGATAGTTGTAATAGGTTCTAAGATAAATACAGAAGAAATCAAGAAATTATTCTAATTTGAGGTGAGCATTTTGAAAGAAGTCCCACTATTTTTAGTTAATGGTTTTCTAGAGAGTGGAAAAACATCATTAATTAAAGAGATTGTAGAAAATAACCAAGAATATCAAAATGATTCAACAGTAATCATTGTTTGTGAACAAGGTGAAATTGAATATGATGAAGCTTGGTGTAAAAAATATAGTGTTCATGTTGAATATATCGAAAATCAATCTGATTTTACAGAAGATTTTATGAGAGCACTAGATAAAAGATATATGGCTGATAGATATGTAATTGAATATAATTCATTCTTTGATATTGATAAGCAGGATTTCCCTAAATATATGGTTATATATCAACAAATCACATTGATAGATGCATCTACATTTAAAGTAATGTTTAATAATATGAAAAATGTATTTTCTAATATGATTAAATATTCATCTTTAGTTGTATTTAACAGATGTGATGGAATTAAAGAATTAGGCCAATTTAGACGTCAAATAAGAGGTATGAATCAACAAGCTCAAATAGCTTTTGAACAAGCTAATGGTTCTTTAACTACAATGCTAGAAGAAGACCTACCTTATGATTTATCTAAATCTGAGATTGCATTTGAAGAAGATGTTTATCCTGTTTGGTATACTGAGGTATTTGACAATTACGAAAAATATTATAATAAAACATTTAAATTTAAAACCTTTGTAAGAGATATAACTAAAGATACAATTGTTATTGGTAGAAATGTAATGGTATGCTGTCAAAACGATGTCCAATTTTTAGGATATGAATTAAAAAATGATTGTAACGCAAATGTTAAGGTTGGCGATTGCATCTACTTAGAATGCACAGTAGCACATGAATTTTCAAAACTAGCAAACGAAGAAGTAGTAATGCTTCATGCTAAAAATATAACTGTATTAAAACCAGAAAAAGAAAAAGTTATCGGAATGTAGGTGATCTTATGGATGAAATAAAAATTAAAGCGAGTGATAATCTAGATTTAAGTGCATTATATTCTAAGGTATCTAATCCTAAAGCTTTAGTAGTTATTGTCCATGGTATGGTCGAGCATAAAGAAAGATATTTAGAATTAATTGATGTCTTAAATAAAAATAATTATTCAGTAATTATTGCTGATTTAAGAGGGCATGGAAAAAGTATTAATTCTGAATACCAATTAGGCCAAATAGGTTCAATAGATTTAATGGTAGATGATACATATAGAGTCTTAAAATACATTAAGGATGATAATCCTAATGTACGTGCATTTATGTATTCTCATTCTATGGGTACATTAATATCTAGAGAATTTATAAAGAAATATTCTTATGAAATAGATAAATTAATATTATCTGGTACAGTAGCTTATAAAACAGGCTGTGGACTTGGTGTTTCATTAGCTAAAAAAAGAGCTAAAAAGAATAAGAATGGTTATTCTAAATTATTATATATGCTATCTAATGGAGGATCTGCAAGCTCTGATGTATCATGGTTAAGCTTCAATAAAGATAATATTAAAAAATATGAAGAAGATCCTTTATGTGGCTTTAAATTTTCAAATTATTCAAATTATATCTTATTTAGTATGACTAAAGATTTACATAATCATATTAATAATGATTGTAATAAGGATTTAAAAATATTATCAATATCAGGTAAAAATGATAGAACAACTAGTCATACAAAAGGTGTTAAGGATTCTTTAAAGCATTTAGCTAAAGAAGGCTTTAAATATTTGGATTTTATTGAATATCCTAATATGAAGCATGAGATATTAGCAGAAGATAATAAAAATGACGTATTTAAGGATATAATAGCCTTTTATAATGAATAATCAATTAAAACTGGATGAAATATTCCAGTTTTTTTAATAATATATATACTTGAATAATATTTTTATAAAATATATAATTAAATATATTTCGTGGGGAGATTATTATGAAAAAGAAAATATCATTTATATTTTTATTATTATTTAGTTT
>CAMOUB010000040.1 GCA_946626345.1 uncultured Caryophanales bacterium
CGTTACGTTTATTTCGTCATATACAGTTTTCAAAGACTCAAATGCACATTTCTTGAGAGTGTGCTTGATTAGTATACCACCATAAAAAAACAATGTCAACAACTATTTTATCTTTTTTATCGTTGTAATCGTTTACAATCTTTTTACAAAGAAAAAAGCCGTAAAAACGGCTATTTTATAAGCTTTTTTAGCTCTTCAATGCTATTAAATAGTTTATCTTTTTCTTTTATTGCATCATTAACTAAAAATTCTAATACTTCTTTTACTGTTCTAATTTGCGTAATCAAACCAGAATTTTGTCCCATCATAAATGAACCAGACTTAATATCTCCATCTATGGCTTTTCTATGAGAACCTATTGTAAGCTTTTCAAGTTCAAGCCTATCGCTTGCCTTAGACTCTAATTCAATATAATTTCTAGCTAATTCATTTTTATATATTCTTACAGGGGTAGAAAATTTTCTTCCTGTAACAATTGTATCAATATCTCTAGATTCAACAATTATGTTTTTATATACATCAGATACAGGTGCTTCTTTAGTTGCAATAAAAATAGAACCACATTGTATTCCTGATACACCAAGGCTTAACATACTATTAAATGTAATACCATCTACAATACCACCAGCTGCAATAACAGGAATATTAACTGATTTAACAATTTCAGAAACTAAAACTAAAGTAGTTTCTTCTCCTATATGTCCACCAGATTCTAATCCTTCTGCAATAACTGCGAATGCTCCTGCTCTTTCAGCACGAATTGCAAATGCGACACTTCCTACAACAGGGATAGTTTTAATATTATATTCATTAAATAATTTAATATATTTATTAGGAGAGCCTGCTCCTGTTGTTACAATAGGAACACCTTCTTCTATAATAACCTTGGCTATATCATCAGTATATGGACTTAATAACATTAAATTAACACCAAATGGCCTATCTGTCTTAGATTTACAAATTCTAATTTGCTCTCTAACCCAATTAGAATCATTTGCTCCTGATGCAATTATTCCAAGCCCTCCTGCATTAGATACTATAGACGCAAAATTACCATCAGTAATATTTGCCATTGCACCACAAAAAATAGGATATTTAATTCCTAATAGATTATTTATCATATTAGCTCCTATATTTTCTTGTTGATGCAATATGTACAAGCGAATCTAGATATTCAATATCAGTTGCATCAATCTTAAAATCAACATCTAAATTATCAATAATTCTTTGTTCATGTACTGATTTAGGAAGTGGTAAGGTATTTTTCTCTAAACAATATCTAATGCATAATTTAGCTCTTGTAGTATTATATTTATTAGCTAAATTATCTAATATATCCATATTTACTAATTCACCTGTAGCAAGTGGTGAATAAGCTTCTACTAAAATCTTATTATTTTGACAATATCTAGTAAGTGGAGCTTGAGTATTACCAACAAAATATCTAATTTGATTAACCATAGGTTTAAAATTAGTAGCCTTAATTAATGCTTCAATATCTGATTCATGGAAATTAGATACACCAATAGCTCTAATTAATCCTTTATTATATAATTCAATCATTGCCTTCCATGCTTCAATATTACCTTCAGTATAATCAGCACCCTGATTTGTCCATGGCCATGGAGCGTGAATTAAATATAGATCAATATAATCTACTCCTAAATTCTTTAATGATTCATAAAATTTCTCACATGCACCATCATATGTTTTTACATCTGCAGGTAATTTAGTTGTAATAAAAATATCTTCTCTTTTAATACCTGAATCTTTAATGGCTTTTCCTACTGCATCTTCATTTTCATATACATATGCAGTATCAATATGCTTATATCCTGCTTTAATAGCATATAAGCTTGCCTTATAGGCATCTTCTTTTGAAGATTGCCATGTACCTAAACCAATTTTAGGAATTTTAACACCATTTTCTAATACATAAAATTCATCTTTTATCATTAACGATCCTCCGATTAATTAAATTATAACATATTTTATTTTATAAAAAGGAAAAATCCTAACAAAAATGTTAGGATGTTATTTTTTTATAATTCATATATTCCATTTATAGTAATTGAATTAGTTTCTTTATTAAGTTTAATCTCTTTAATATTAACATTTTCAAGTCCTAAATCTGCTGAAGGAATATCATCAATATCAAATAAGTCTATATTATTACTTATTACATTTCCTAATTTAACTTCTTTAACATCAAATGATATAGATGTAATATAATCTGATTCCATATTATATATTGGCTCAATAGTTATAACTAAAGGAATAGATGCATCATTTAGATAAATATTTGAATATATTTTTGATTCTTTAATATCATAAAATACTTCATTATCTTTAATTTTTAATTTAAAATTCTTATCTCCAATTTTAAATTCTTTATTAAATTTATTTAATGAATCACCTAAATTATCTACAATTAAATAATTTAGTGATTCTTCAGATATATCAATACTATAATTAAACGAATTAGCCATAGCCTCAATTTTAGCATTTTCCTTTTGTTCATCTAAATTTCCTTTAGAGCATGAAGGAATTACTTGTTCTTTTAAAAATATATCTTTTGTATCTAATATAATATCTATTTTTTTATCAGATGTAACAGATTTAATATCTGCACTATTAAGTAATATAGACATAAATGAATCATTATCTTTTTTAAATACTTCTTCTAAATTAATTTTAAATATTAAATTATCTACATCAAATTGAATTGTATTACCATAATTTAAATTAGCAGTAGCTAAAAATGCCTTCATCACTTCAAGTGGGGCAGGAATTTTTCCTAGATTTGTTGCCTTAAGCTTAATATTTAAATATCTATTTTCTATATTTATTTCGCCTGTTAGCATAACTATTGTTTTATATATTCCATTATCTATTCTTACAGACAAATGAATATTAGAATCTATTATTGAAAAGTAAATGCTTTGTAATGTTGTAGATCCTTTTTTTATAATATAATCTTCAGTTTCTAAATAATTCTTATTAACATTTTCTTTAATCATTTTATAAACATAATGATTTAAGTCATCATCAGTAATTGATAATGTAATATTATTTTTATCTTCTTTATAATTATTTAGTTTTATATCTTCTATAGAATCATATGTTGATTTTCCAATAATATTAACTATATCATTATATTCCTTTGTTTTATCATATGGATTTTTTGAATCATCGTATGTTAAAACAAATAATATTCCAAAAACCAAAATGAAAGTCATTAATAATGATACTAAAAAGACGATTAATTTTCTTATTAGCTTCATATACTCTCCTCTATCTAGTAAATCTAGATATTAAAAAACAAGATAATAAAAATACTATTCCAGCTGTTGATGCAACACCTATGCATAATATCTTATTAAAATTTAATAGTATTAATCCAACAAATATTAAGCAAAATGAAATTGCTGCTATAATATTTATCATTGTTAATTTAAAATTAGACACTTTTGAATGTGATTTTTCTAAACTAGTTTTAGGCATGTAAACCACCTCCAAATGACATATAAATTAAGAATGCTCCAGTTAATATTTCTAGTAATATTGAAAAATATATTGTTAGTGAGAAATATAATTTATCAGTTTTATGTCTAAATATAATTCTCGCTAAAAAAGCTCCAATAGCGCCTCCAAACACTGTAGCTTGAAGCAAAGTTTTTTCTTGTATTCTATTGCCTCCATTCTTTGCTTTAGATTTATCAAGTCCATAAATAAAGAATGAAACAATAGACATAAATACAATAATTGATAAATAAACTATCAATATAATCTTTTCATAACTCATTTTTTTACTCCCATTATTTATCTAATAAATATAACTCTACTGCTATTAATCTCATTAAAAATAATAACAATGCAATATCTTCATTTTGCCATATACGTTGTACAATTGTATCACCAAATGCTAAATGGCCATAAACTTTACCTTTAAATTTAATTCTTGTAATTAATAAACAGGCAATTGGATGTATTTTTAAGAAAGAATCAAAGGCCTTTCCTCCATTTACCTCATCAATTGTATTATATACTGCATAATCAATATCAGAATCAATAAATTCTGATATTTCAGGCACAACTATACTATTATCATTTATTAAGGCATTATTCTTATCAAAAACAAAGATATCAGATATTTTAGTTTTCTTAGATACATACGAAAAAGCTTTTTCTAATTTATCATTTAAATTCATATCTAAATCAAAGATTCTTAATAATTCATATAAAGTATCTTGAATAGGCTCTTTTATTAATAAATTTATATCAATATCCTTATGCTTTGACTCAACATAAATAATGAAACAATTTCTTCCTTTAGTTTTTCCTCTATATAATGCTTTATCAGCCTTATAGAATAAATCATCATAGTCTGTGGCGTCATTAGGGAAATTAGCTGTACCTATAGTACCTGTAACGAAAACCGATACATTACTTGCGTGTACACTTCTTCTAAAAACAGATTCTTCACACATGTAAAATCTCTCTAAGAATTCATGAATACTATCATATGTTTGATGATATAGATCAACAATGATAAATTCATCTCCACCATATCTACCAACAAGACCATAATCACCAACAATTTCAACTAAGCTTGATCCAATATCTTTTAATATTTCATCTCCAACTTGGTGACCATAGTTATCATTTACTTGTTTAAAGTTATCAACATCAATAATCATTAAATAAAATTGTTGTTTAGCTTTGATTAATTCATCAACAAATGTCATCATATGTCCTCTAAGAATAGTCTTAGTTAGTGGATCTAATAAATTAATCATTCCATACTTTTTTATTATGTTTTTAAATGTAGGATATTTATCAAGTGAATTTTTTGTATACATAATGATACCTCCTATAAAAAATTAAAATGCCCACAAAGGATGGGCATTAAAAAAACATTATTTATTTTAATTTTGCAACTGGCTGCCATTTCAGGCCCTATAGCTTTGCGTCATACTGTTTCCAAATACTTTGCCCATAGTATTAAGTTATATTAATATAGTACTACTATTTGAATAAAATTGCAAATCTGACAAATATATAGCCTGTTTTGTGAATAATATTTATTTTATTACTCTTGAATCATGGCAAGTAAAATAAATAATTTGATAATGATTAGCAATATCAGACATTAAATTTTTACATAATTCTAATTTTTCATCATCGAAATTTACAAATGGATCATCAAATACTACAAATGGTTTTTCTTTTGGATATAGACAATCAATTAAGGCAAGTCTCATACATAAAGTAATAATTGTTTGATATCCTCTAGAATATTGATCTATTCCCTTTAAGCCATTTTTAGTAATGAATTGGAATTTGAAATTAACATCAATACTATAATCTTTATTATTCTTTAATAGTAATGATACATATTTATCAACACTATCTTTCATTGGTTTAACATATTTTTCAAGTAATGATGTTTGAGCCTTCTTTAAATATTCAATAGTTTGATTAATTATTTCATATTCATGTTCAAGGCTTCTTATTTCTTCTTTTAATTCATCTTCTCTTTCAGATAGGTCATCTAATCTTGAAATATCAGTTTCAAATTCTACAATACGATTTGATTTTATTGTTAATACCTTATTTAAATCACTAAGCTTAGCTTCAATTTCAGCAATAACAGCATTTAGAGAATCAATATCCTCTTCAGATTCTTCAATTTCATTTAATCCATTTAATTTAACATATTGCTTATATGTATTTTCTTTAATTGTTAAATTATTTTCTATTTCAGATTTACGTCTTAAATGGGTATTTAATTCACCGATTTTTTCTTCTGTTGTTGGTGCTGTAGTTTTAAATCTATTTAAGAAATCAAATATGATTTTTTCATATTCGTTAATTTTTCTTTCAAGTCTTAAATTTTCATCCTTTTTCTTAGCATTTAAAGATAGGGCATCATTATATCTTGCAAGATTGCTTCTAACTATATATAAGTTATTAGGGAAATCAGATGAATATAGGTGAAATCTTCCAAAGAAATCTCTAATTTGACCTTCTATTTCTCTTAATTCAAAATCATAATTTTTAACCTTAGTATAACTTGTAGATTGATTTTGAGAATTGTTTATCAAAAATAGCGCCAAGCTTAAGATGTATCCTAGTACTGATACAATCATTGTAACAATACCAACAGTTAATAAAACCTCTTTAGCACTTGTAACACCAATTACAAGTAATGTAAGTCCTGCAAATAATATAATTGTTGAAATAATAACTAATAATATAGCCATAATTGGCTTTTTCTTTATAGGCTCATCTGTATGAGCATTAATAATACCTTTAATATTTTGGTATTTTTGAACTCTTTTAGATGCTAATGCTATTTCTTCATCAGTTGGTAAATTATCCTTAAATCCTAGTGATGATTTAAATTCATCAAGCTTCTCATCACTTCCACTTTCATGTTGTTTTAGCTCATATTCATATTTTAAGCTAATTAATTCTTTATTTTTAGCTCTTATAGTTAATACATCCTCAGGAGTAATATTAATACCATTAAATACTTCATTATTTTGTCTTAATAATTCCTGTGTATTTTCTATATCCTCATAATATTTTTTAGCAACAGCAACCTTAGATTTTTTATCCTGCTCTTTAGAATATTTGATAATTTTAAGATTTACTTCCTTTTTCTTATCATTTAATTCTTTAATTTCAGTATTAATATCATCTATTTGACGTTCTATATCATTAATACCTGTAATTTTATTATTACAATCTGAAATTTCATTTTGAATATCAGCTAATTCCTTTTTCTTATCTAATATTAAACCCTTTTTAGAATTTAATCTTAAGATTTTAGATTTCTCATTTAAAATAGATACAGCTTCATCAAAGCTTTGTGAATCATTTGTACCACCAATCAAATTAGCAAGCTTAGCTTCAATATCTGAACCAAAGCCTTCTTCTAATTCCTTTTGAGGAATGAATACGCTTCTTTCAAATGAATCAACATTTAAATTCAAGAATTTTTCACCAATATTATTTCCAATATTAGTTAATTCTAAATTAGTACCTAAATCATAAACAGAAAGTGTATCATTAGATGATTTTTTAGGATCAAACTTTCTATCAATTCTATATTTTTTACCATTAACTTCTATTTTTAATGTTCCACCAAAGGCACTTTTATTATTCCATGGTGTATATCTTTCTCTTTCAGCCTTATTTGTAAATCCATATAACATTGTTTTAATGAAAACAGTCATTGTAGTTTTACCCCAACCATTTTCCTCATATATAGAATTCATTTTAGGAGAGAAATCAAATAAGTAATCTGAAAGCTTACCGAAGCTTTCAATATATAAAGATAATATCTTCATATTAAATTTCCTCCTTCATCAAGGCTTTAATACCATATTCAATTATTTCATTTTGTGTTTCTTTAGATGCATCACTCTTTAATACTGTTCTAATAAATTCACCCTTAAGTGAAATATCCTTTTCATAATCCTTAGGATTAATAGCAAGCTTAGATTCATCTATTACTTTAGCAAAATAATATGTATCATTTAAATATTCATTTAATAATTCATTTTGTTTAATTAAATTAATATTATAGTTACCAAATAATCTTAATTTAACCATATCCTTATCAGGAATTGAATTAGTCTTTAGGCTAACACTTTTTCTTATATCAGCCCAGTTATCAATTCCAGTTATATCTAATACTATTTCATGTAATTCTCTTTTAGCAAAAGGTATAAATTCAGTTTTTATTTCATGATCTATAATATCTAATAAAACAAATCCTTTAGGACCAATTTCATCAAATCCCCTTCCTTCAGGACATCCTGGATATACAAATATACCTAGAGAATCTATTGAGCCCTTTTGGAATTTATGAATATGACCTAAAGCTAGGTAATTAATACCTTTACCTCTTAATTGATTTACATTTATACCATTTCCTTTAGATCCTAAAGGTCCATGCATAACAACAATATTTAATCTATCTTTATTTAAAAATAGGGTGTCATATAAATATTTTTCACTAGCTTCATTATAATTAATTCCTGTAATATCACATTCTTTATAATTAATAGTTTCCCAGCTATTAGAAAATATATGTAGATTACTTGGCTTAGATTCTAAAGACATAATAAAAGAATCTTCATCATGATTTCCTGAAGCATAAATAAAATCAATATTTGAATTTAGAGAAATCAAATTCATAACAAATTCTTTTGTTTTAATTGATATTCTTGCCTTATCAAACATATCTCCCGCTATAATTATTGCAGATACGTCATTTTCTTTTGCGTATTCTACAATACGTTCAAAAGTGTTTAATAACTCTCTTTTTCTTTCTTTAGCTTTTACTGGATCTAAATTAGATTCTAATTTTGAATCTAAATGTAGATCTGCCGTGTGAATAATTCTCATATATACCCCCCTATGTGATATAACATATTTATATTATATAATATAAAACATTAGTTTAACAACTTAAAAAAGGTGAAAAAATTCATAAAAATTAAAAATATTTTTAAAATTTTATTAACTTGCTGGCTATTATTATATAGGAGGCATAAAATTTATGAATGAATTAATGGATAAAGATTATTTTAATGACTTAAAAGAATATGGAAAAGGATATTCATTACAGAATCATAAATATATGTCAAAATTTACTAAAGAATTCTCAAAAACAAAATTTAGTCAGCAGCTTGCTGACAAATTAATACCATAGTTTACTCTTATTGAGATAATGTACAAATCTAAATATATTCATCATTAAGCCAATGATTTAAAAGAATATGGAAAAGGCTACTCTGTCCAAAGCCTAAAATATATGTCACAAATATGTGAATATACAATTGGTGAAATTAGCCAACAACCTGTTGGCCAAATTCCATGGGGAACTTTAATGACTGTTATTCCCCCTAAATCTAAATATAAATTATTAGAGGAATTACCAGCATATTTAGAAAAGAAATTAAATAAAAATAGTCGAGACTAAGCTCGACTATTTCATCTATTTATTTAAAATTTCAGCTAATTCTAAAATCTCATTTTTATTAACTTCTGTTAATGCTGATTTAATTGTAATTGATTTTTCAATGATTGTAATATTCTTAAAATTATTATTAATAAAATCAATTATAAATTTCTTTGCCATAGGTGCCCATGTACCATTTTCAATTATCGCAATTGTTCTATTTTGGTATCCTCTTTCCTTTAAGGCATTTAAGAAATCTAGCATCTTAGGGAAGATATCACCACAATATGTAGTAGTAGCTAAAACTAAATATTTGTTTTCAAATGCTCCTTCAATTGCTTCATGGAAATCATCTCTTGCAAGATCAAAAACATCATAATCCTTTTTAATATTTGATGCTAATAATAATGCAGCTTCTTTTGTATTTCCATAAACTGATGTATATGCGATTGATACCGCATCTGCTTCTGGTTCGTATTTGCTCCATGTATTATATAATCCTAGATAATAATCAATATTAGAATCTAATACAGGTCCATGTAAAGGTCTAATTATATCAAGCTTTACTCCTGCTAATTTTTTAAATAAGTTTTGAACATTTTGGCCATATTTTCCAACAATACCAAAATAATATCTTCTAGCTTCACAAGCCCATCCTTCAGGATCATCAAAATCTAGTGCTCCAAATTTACCAAAGGCATCAGCACTATATAACGAATTATCATATGAATCATAAGACATCATTACTTCTGGCCAGTGAACCATTGGTGCTGTAATAAATTTTAATTTATGATTACCTAAATCTAGGATATCATTTTCTTTTACAACTAGCTCATTACATTTAATTTCTGGGAAGAATTGATGTAACATTTTAAATGTTTGCATATTTCCTACTACTTCAATATTTGGATATTTTTTAACTAATTCAAATATAGATGCTGAGTGATCTGGTTCCATATGAGAAATAACTAAATAATTAGGATTTTTACCATCTAATGCTTTTTTAACATTATCTAAATATTCATCCTTAAAATTTATATCTACAGTATCCATAATAGCTATTTTTTCATCAATAATTACATAGCTATTATAACTTATTCCTTCAGGTACAATAAACTGTCCTTCGAATAAATCTATCTTTCTATCATTTACTCCTACGTATTTTACCATAATTATATTTTCCTTTCTTATTATAACTTAATTATACTTGATAAATTAGATAAATTCATCCAATATTTTAAATAATTTTTCATTATCAATATATTGTATTCCTTTAATATTAATTTTATCTAAATCACATATATTTTTTATGTTGTCATCTATCATATAAATTTCATCAAATTTCTCATCAAAGGAATTAACACATAATTTATAAAAATCAAAATTAGGCTTTTGCATCTTGTAATATGCAGATATAAAAGATTTATCAAAATATTTATTAAAATCTAAGTCTTTATAGAATAATTCAAATAAGCCTTTAACACAATTAGATAATAATGCAACCTTATTTTTCTTTCTTAATTTTAATATATAATCAAACAATTCATAATTTGTTGATATATTAGTCATAAAATCATTATAGATTTCATCATATGTAAAGCCTAAATCCAAAGACATCATTTTAATAACCTCATCTAATGTATAAATACCATTATCTGCAGGAATAAAATATTTATCCTTTAATCTTTTAGCTTCTTCTTTTGAAAAGTGATTATTAAACCATCTAGATGAAATTTCTCCACCTAATACACCAAAAAAATCAAAGATTATTAGTCTCATATTAAGCACTTCTTTTCCATGTTATCGGAGCAAATAATACAAATATTGGGTATAATTCAAGTCTTCCTGCAATCATTTCAAATGTTAATACTAGCTTAGAAAACCAAGAGAAATTTGCAAAGCCACCTGCAGGACCTACAGCACCAAGACCTGGTCCTATATTTGAAATACAAGATAAGGATGCTGAAAACATTGTTATAGGCGTTTTATCAGTACTTGACATTTCTGGGTTCCATATTGAAATTAATAGAGCACATCCTACAAATACCATTATATATAAAACGAAAAATGCGACAGTTGATTCAACAACCTTATTATCTAATGGCTTACCATCAAGTCTTATTACCTCAACTCTTCTTGGTGATACCATTGTTTTAATTTTTGTTCCAGAATATTTACCTAATATTAGCATTCTTGATTGTTTTAATCCACCTGCAGTTGATCCTGCGCACGCGCCACTAAACATCAATATTAAAATTATAGTTAATGATAATATAGGCCACTGTCCTTGTACTCCTGACCAATAATCAGTTGTAGCATATCCTGTTGTAGATACTATAGATGCGACTGTAAAGAATGCATGTCTAAACGCTTCTTCTGTATTAGAATATAAATTAACAATCTGTATAGTAATAATTAAAACAGATATTATTACAATTGCAATAAAGAATCTTAATTCTTCATTATGTAATATGTCTTTAAAATTCTTAATTAATAACCAATAATAAATAGAAAAATTGATACTGAATAATAACATAAAAATAGCTATTACATACTGACTACAAGGAGCATATAATGCACAGCTTAACGCTGTAGTTGCAAAACCTCCTGTACCTGCAGTACCAAAAGACATTATTAATGAATCAAAGAATGTCATATTTTTATCAAATATATGACATATATTTAAAGCTGCAATTTCAAGTAATGTCATTGAAATATATATTAAATATAGAATTCTTGATGACATTTTCATCTTAGATGTAATCTTTCCAACCTGAGGTCCTGGGGATTCTGCACGTAAAACGTGAAGTGCACTACCATCTTTAGATTCTAATATAATTGCTAAAATAAATACTAGAATTCCCATACCACCAATCCAATGAGAAAAGCTTCTCCACATAAGTAAGGAATGTCCTCCCTCATTTAGCATATTAGATAGCTGTTCGGATGTTAATGCTGATGCACCTGTAGTTGTAAATCCTGATGATATTTCAAAAAATGCAGTAAAGAAATCTTTAACATATCCTGAAATTAAAAAAGGCAAGCATCCAAATAAAGACATTAAAAGCCAAGATAAAGATACAATAACATATCCTTCTCTTGCACCCATTCTAGTATCTTTTGCAGGCTTAAAATAGCCTAAAAAGCCACCAACTAAAAATAGACCTGCCATTGGAATTAAATATGATATTATATTTTTTATTGATTCTAAATAACAAAATGCTGTTATTAAAGGTACAAGCATTAAAAGTCCTACTAGAACCAATATTTTTCCAATAAAGTTCCTAATTATAGTAAAATTCATAAGCTACACCAATATATCATCAAGGTCATTTAAAATAATATCTTTAGATACTACAA
>CAMOUB010000041.1 GCA_946626345.1 uncultured Caryophanales bacterium
AATAAAAAAACAGCAACTTATATATAAAATATATAAATCACTGTTATGATTTAATCTTTATTGAATTTTAAGAGGCAAACTCGGGTAGATTTATCTATAACATTTGTTTAAAAAACTATCTAAATATGCTAAAATACGATTAGGTGATTAAAAATGAAACCATTAGCATATAGAATAAGACCTAAGAATTTTTCAGATATTGTAGGACAAGATCATTTAGTAGGGCCAAAGGGTGTAATTACTAAAATGCTTGAACAAAATAAGCTGTTTTCAATGATTTTATATGGACCTGCAGGATGCGGTAAAACATCTATTGCAAGCATTATAGAACAAAATTATCCTCTTGCAAGCTACAATTTTAATGCTTCTTGTGATAATAAAGCAAAGCTTAAAGAAATAGCTGATTCTACAAAATATCATGAAACTACAGTTTGTATAATCGATGAAATTCATAGAATGAAAAAAGATACACAAGATTTTTTATTACCATATGTTGAATCTGGTTCTATCACTATCATTGGTCTTACAACTGAAAATCCATATCGTTCTATTAACCCTGCTATTAGAAGCAGATGTCATATTTATAGAATGAATGAAATAAAGCAACAAGACATAATGAATTTATTAAGAAAAACTATTAAAGATGAAAACATGAACCCTATGGGTGATGATATTTTATTATATATATCTGTTGCATCATCATGTGAAATTAGAACAGCATTAAATATGTTAGAAATTGCATCTATGCTTGATAAGGATGATCTAAATTTAGAAAATGTTAAGGCACTTATAGGTAAAAAAGCCTTTTTAATTGATGAAAAAGGCGAAAATTATTATGATGTTGCCAGCGCAATGATTAAATCAATTAGAGGCTCTGATCCTGATGCTGCACTACATTACCTTGCAAGATTATTAAAAACAGAGGATTTAGAATTTATAACAAGAAGACTTTTATGTTCTACATATGAAGATATCGGTCTTGGAAATCCTAATGTAGGACCTAGAGTATATGCAGCATGTATGGCTGCCCTATCTTTAGGCTTACCTGAGGCAAGATTACCTTTAGCTTATGCAATAGTTGATCTTGCTACTTCTCCTAAATCAAACTCTACTTATTTAGGTATTAATGAAGCATTAGCTGATTTAGATAATTTAACTTCTATGGCTATTCCACCTCACATTTTAAATAAAGAATTAAAAAGTGGAAAATATGAATATAAATATCCTCATGATTATCCTAAAGGATATGTTAAACAGCAATATATGCCTGATTCATTATTAGGCAAAAAATATTATAAGCCAAAAGATACAGGTTCATACGAAAGAGCTATTGAAAAATTTATGAAAGAATTAAAATAATAAAGGGCGGTTTTCCCGCCCTTTATTATTTTATTCTTCTGTTTTATTCTGTGTTGGAATATTTTTCTTTAATGCATCAATATCTGTAGAAATTAATACAGGAATTATTATTGGACTACGTTTCATTTCTTTATAAATTAAATGAGAAATTTCATTCTTTAACGCAGTTTTAAATTCACTCCAGTTAATGAATTTAGATATTAAATATTTTGATGAGACTAAATAGAATGTTTGTTTAATCATATTAGTTATTTCATCATTATTTACACTAAAGCTAAATCCTTTAGTTACAATTTCAGGACCAATAATAATTGTTTTAGTTCTAGGATTAATATTAGCAGAAACTAATATTACACCATCATCGGCAAGTAGCTCTCTATCTCTCATAACTACATCGCCAACATCCTTAAATGCTTTACCATCAATTAATACTTCAGCACAAGGTACATCACCTGTGATACCTACATATTTACCTTTTTCAAAAGTGATAATATCACCATTATCGATTAATAAGATTTTATCATCAGTATATCCAATACAATTTGCAACAATTCTTAAGGCATATTGATGACGATATTCACCAATTACAGGAACGATATATTTTGGTTTTAAAATATTAATCATTTCCTTAATTTCTTCTCTATTTGCGTTTGGCTCAGGTAATAAATTAGAATTAAATGTCTTAACATTAGATGTAACATGATAGATTATATCTAATGTTCTTGCTGCCATTTTTTCAGTACCTAAATATGGATTAGTTAAAACTACTACTGTATCAGATGCTTCCATCTTAATTAATCTATCAACGCCTCTTGCCATTCTTTGTAGCATAAAATATGGCTCATGACGTTCACCTGTAACTAATACAACTAAATCATCATCGTTATTCTTATTCTTTTCATCAATATATCTTAAATTAGCAAATGCTTCATCAGGAATATTTAAATATCCTAAATTGATAGCTTGATTTACGATTTTTTGAGTCTTTCTACCAATTATTGCAATCTTTTTACCATGGTCAATTGCAATATTACAAATTTGCTGAATTCTTAAGATATCGCTTGAGAATAATGAGAAAATAATTCTCTTTTTAGATTGATTAATTAAATTAGTAATTCTTAATTTGAATTCTAAAATAGTTCCTCTTGATTGTTCATTATTTGCACCTAAAGATTCAGTGAATAATGCAAGAACTCCTTCTTTAGCAAATACAGCAAGGCTTCTAAACATATGTGAATAATCAATTTTTGAATTTTGGTCAAAGTTATAATTACTTGTATAAATTAAATATCCATCCTCTGTTTTAATAGCTATACCATAACATTCAGGAATATTATGAGACACCTCAAAGAATCTAATTGAAACCCTATCGTCATCGAATGGGATTGAACCTCTAGATGTAATAGTGATTAGTGAGTCCTCATTATATTTTATTTCATCTTCAGCAAGCTTTTCCCTTAAAACAGCTAAAGTGAATCTTGAACCATATATTTTAACATCATGATTTTTAATTATATGTGATACACCGCCTATATGATCATCATGGGCATGTGATAAAAAGATACCTTGAATTTTAGATGCATTTTCCTCTAAATATGTTATATCATTTACAATTACATCGACACCATATAATTCGGAAGTAGGATATTTCAAACCACAATCTAAAATGTATAGCTTGTCGTTGATTTCAACAACATATAAATTTTTACCATTCTCTTGTACACCACCAAGAGCAAAAAAGTTTATTTTAGCCATAAAATAACGTGGCAAAAAAATGCCATCAGCCGACCTCCTTTCAGATTAAGATTAAAATCGACACATTTAAATCTAGGATAATTATACTATAAATATTAGGCAAAAACAATATATAAGGGCAAAAAAATACTGCCAGGAAAGAACCCTGACAGCATTAGTTTTGAAGTTCTAATTATTTTGCGAAATTATTTACTTCTACAACAACTTCTAAGCCTTTTTCAGCTACGAATGAATGGTTAGCTACTTCTTCGCCCCATACACCCTTTTCAACATTGTCCCAGTTCTTTGCAGTTAAAACCTTAAATTCAACTACTTCTCCAGCTGGTAAAAGTTTATCTGTGAAAAATGCACCACACTTATCACAATATTCTAATTCTACTGCCTTCTTAGCATCCCATGCACCTAAGTTCTTAGTAGAACCTACAATGAATAGCTTTGATGCATTTGATACTACTTTGATTGTAACTTTTGTATTTGCCATATTAATTACCCTCCTATACATATTAGTATAATATACTTTTTAAAGAAAAATACAATAAAAACGTTTACTTATTTTAATTTATTTATGATAAAATAAATTTGGTGATGAAAAATGGCACTTAATTATCCAAATAGAAAACAAGTCGTACATAAAGAGGCTAATAAAGCTAATTTAGGTATGGATTTAGAAACAATGATAAATGAATCAAATGAATATTATTTAAACAATAATATTGCTGTAATACATAAAAAGCCTACTCCTATTCAAATTGTTAAAGTAGATTATCCAATGCGTAGTAAAGCAGTAATTACTGAAGCATATTATAAGACTCCTTCTACTACAGATTATAATGGAATTTATTTAGGAAAATATATTGATTTTGAAGCAAAAGAAAATCATAATAAAACAGCATTTCCCCTTGCTAATATTCATCCACATCAAATGACTCATTTAGAAAATATTATTAAGCATGGTGGTATAGGATTTTTGATAGTTGCGTTCAATAAATTTAATGAATATTATTTAGTACCATTTGATGTTGCAAAAAGATTTTGGGATAACGCTTATAAAAATGACGAAAGAAAATCTATTCCATATGATGTTTTTAAAAATGAATGTTATCTAATTAAAGAAGGCTATTTACCTAGATTAAATTATCTAGATGTAGTTAAAAAAGTATATATAAAAAAAGATTCCGATTAGAAAAGGAATCTTTTTTTGTTCTCATTATCAATAAAATATGTGTGCATTGTAATCCATACATATGTTTTATGTAAATAGATAGGATAATAAAACCCAAGAGTTATGAATATTAAAAAATATCTCCATAAAAACCAGCTATATGCTTCATATATATGACCATTAAATCTTAATCTTTTATTACTAATAAATTGTCTATTTACGATATATCTTTCTTTTATAACTAATAATAATGGCTCACCAAATCCAACTGTTATTAGTGATGCAATTTTTCTTGCTACGGCAGATAATATTGCTTTAAATATACTTAATTTTAAATATGATACTTTTAAATATGAATAACTATCATCATATACTAAAAATATATTTCTAATAGACCATACAAATAATCTATTAATTAATACTGCAGTAATGATCATTAATGGTGCACCTGCGATTGCAGCATTAACTAAATTCTTTCCATAATCAGGTAAATGACTTAATACATCATTTAAAAAATATAATTTAAATACATTTAATAAAAACAATAATACTACAGCTAATATTAATCCAAGGGTAAATTGGTAATATACTTCATACATTTTTCCTCTAAATACAATTTTTTTATTAGAAATATATGTATTGTTATATCTTAATTCACACATTCTATAATAAGCGTATGGAGCAAGTATTAGACATGTAATAATAGATAAAAAGGCATAAAGAGCAAAGTAACCATAGAATTTTACTCGGTTGTAGACAAATCTACTTTCCTTCTTTTTCTCTGTGATACCAAAAAAATCAGTTGTCGTTAAAACTGCTTTTTTGGCAAGCTTTTCAATTTTTCTCTCTTTCCTTTTTTGCTTTTTATTTTTTTTCATATTAATACCGTCTCTTTATATTAATAATAGCATTATTAAATATTATTTACAATCAAATAGAAAAAAGCAATCAACTTTTTATTGATTGCTTAATCTATTGTCTTAGAAAAAAATTAATCTATTAATAATTATAAATGTAAACCAATAACAGAATTATAGCTATTGACAAATTGGGCTTGGTTATAATAATGTGTCTCTTTCCACCACAAAGCACCTGTTGTCCAAGTATATGTAATTAAGTTATTATAATTTAAACTTGTATATAATAAAGGGTTATAGAATGATACATAGCCTGTGGCTACGCCAATTGAAGAACCTATACATACTTTTAATGAGTTACTATTTTCTGTTGCACTTAAATAATTAATAGTAACATTACCATTATTGTATCTTATTTCTCCTTTTTCTGCATATCCAACTAGACCACCCATTATTAAATGAGCATTTCCTTTATAAGTTGTAGTAGACATTTTTCTTCCTGAAATAGTTCCATTAATTTCATTATTATTAACGATTCCAGTATACATAAAACCTACTGCACCACCTAAGTATGCTTTACCTTCAATATTTAGGTTATTAATTCTATTATAATTAACTGAACTAACATTTAAAATATAGCCAACTATTCCACCGATATTGTTTGTTTTATCTCCAGTGACACTTATCTTGCTTTCATAACAACTATTGTTATATACATATGCTGTTGATTGAACTACTTCACCAGCAATTGTTCCTACGTTTGTTCCAACAGCTGAATTTGATGCATTAAATGATTTAACAACATTGTTTTCAAGCACATGTCCACAACCAGCAATACCACCAATTGAACTGCCCAAAGAACCTGTTGATATACTTTTAGCCTCCAAATCAGATCTATTCATTATAGCTTTTCCAGATTGCATATATCCAACTATTCCACCAGCAAATTCTCCACCTGATATTGAACCATCCATTTCACACTCAGAAATAAGCGGATAAGTAGAATTAGGACTACTGCTCATCATTCCGCCATCTTGAGCTGAAGATGTTGCGCCAACTATTCCACCTTCATATGCATCATCTTTTGATTTTAATACAATATTGGCTCTACAGTTAATAATACTAACATTACTTTTTTCATTTATATTTACATATGTAGTGGCAAATCCAACAATTCCGCCTACAAACGAATAAGATTTCTGATTAAAATCAATGTTACCATTAAATGAACAATTTATTACGTTATTTGTTGTATATCCAACTATTCCTCCAGCGTATCTAGATGAATTATTAATTTCCCAATATGCAGTTACATCACAATTACATATAATACCATTATTATGAGATACAATTGTGCCAAATTTACTCGAAGAGCAATTCAAAATTATCTTATTACTTCCAAGATTAAAATCAACATTATCTATTGTTCCACCTTTTTGTAAATTATAAGCCACAAACGCACCACCGCAATTATTATCAGCTAAAAAATTGCTAATATTTAAATTCTCTATTTTTCCATATAAATTATCAAATAAGGCATCTTTATCAAGTGCAAGTCTAGATATAGTATAATTATTACCTTTGAATGTTCCATAATATGTTCTACTTATACTATCATTATATCTTGGATATACATATTTATCAAAATAAATACTATTATTAAGATTTACATTTACTTTGTTATCAATTGTATCACTCCATACTAATGCATTTAACAAATGTCTTGGATTAGATATATATGCTGTGTTAGAATCGTCAAATGATTCAAACACACAGTTGAAGTATTGTTTGTAATCATTCTTATTTAGGCTTTCATACGTTGTATCACTAATAATTATTTTATCACTCACCAATACTAATTTAATTCTTGTATTAATAAGCTCATTAATATTACTAGTTGAACAAAAGCAATTATTTTCAGCTAAATTATATAAGTTATATAACTCATTTAAATCTAAAATTTTAATTTCTGAATATCTACTATTATTATTTATAGTTAAACTAAAAGGAGTATTATTGCTTGAATTATAATATTTAATGGCATATCGATTATTTTTTACATCAAAATATTCAACATTAAATTTATACTCTATTTTTTCAAACAATTTAACAGATGGATTAAATCCCAATTCTCCATTTAAACTAATCTTAGCATATATAGCATCATTATTCATGTATAAAGATTGAGTAAAATTAACTTTTCCATTGTTTCCAACGTATATTCTTAGTGAAACAACATCTACCACTGGAATGTCATTAATCTCATATTCACAGAATATAATAATATCATAATATCCTATAGAAATTGTATCTTTTGGCATTACAGTGACATTTTTTCCGTCAAATTCTATTTTAAAATAGTCATGATATGAAGTTGCAGAAGCCTTAATACTAAAATTCTTCATTTTGCTTTCTATTTTAAAATTATATTGTTCACCTTTTTCTAAAACCAAATATTCATGGCCATCAAATTCTTTTATTTCAGATGCACTTGAATAATAGAACATAGTTTTAAACACTCTAACTATAGTAGTGTTTTTAACTACAATATATAAGTTTCCATCACCAACTATAGCACCATAATAATACATGTTTTTTGAATCTTTATATATTTGCTCAGAACCAACTACAGAGATATTTTTAAAATCATTACCTACATTACCTGCATCTACTTTAAAGAATGTATTTTTATCTACATTTATTGTATACACTCCTTTTCCTAACTTAGCACTTAAAAATGATTCTCCATCTTCAAACTCTAAATCATTACCAATTTCTCGGAAAAATAAAGAATCATAAGTATATGGCATATAAATATAATAAGTTTTATTTGGTTTTAAAACATAATAATAATTATCATTATCATATTTTAAATCAGCCCTTACTACTTCATAATTGGCATCATAAATTTTATATTCTGATGGTATATTAAAAGCATAATTATATTCATTAATTGTCAAATAATAAATACCATTATCAGAACCAATTCTATATCTTGTGCCAGTGATATGTTCAATAGTATTTGAAGATTTAGGAGCCAATCTAACAGATGCTCTGCCTGAATCATCAGTTTTTTTAGCAATAAATTCAACTTTATATTCAGTATTAGCTTTGAAATAGTATGAATCAGTTAATTCATCATTTATTTTGAATTTTAAATCTAAACCTGATGATGAAACCAATTCATAATAACCTGTAACAGGAACATTCACTGTTACAAAATTAGATTTTCCTTCAGGTATTTCGATAATTGTATCCTTATTAACTGATACTTTTTCATAATTATATTCAGATGTCACAAAAGGATGATTTGAATAATAATCAACTGAATTTATTCTGTTTATTGAATAACCAAAACTGTCAAGTTCAATATTTAAATCAAATTCACAAAATGATTTAAATTCAGTCGGATCAAAGGCATTTTTTGTTAATCCTCCTAAATAATATGTGAATGTAACATTTTCATCCTTGTAATATTCTGCTTCAGTCTTATTTAACTCAGCTGCAGTTATTTTTTTTGAAGCTGCTTTAAGTAATTCTTTATATCTTGAAACTTGTTGTTCTTTATCTCCAAATGCGCTTATATTAACGTTATATTGCTCTTTTCTTTCGTATCCAGGAATATATGTTTCATATTCATTAAATGCTTTTATAATTGGAGTACCGTATTCAATAGCATACTCTGCTATATCCCAAAGAATTCCAATTACAGGAAATTCCATAGAAACTGCTGCATGAGTCAACTCTAGGCAAACATCTTGTGCAACATTTGATACAGCATCAGCAATAGCACCAGTGTTCTTGTAGCAATATCCGTTTTTAACAATGGTAAATAAATAATCAGCATATGAAGCTAGAATATATCCACCATTATCATCAATTGCTGAATAATCTTTGTCTGAGTTATTTAAAGATTCTAGATTTTCCATATAATAAATGTTTTCAACAGATTTATAATATATATTTCTTGCTTTATTCTTGGATAAATTACTACCTAAAGCAGGAACTACAAATCCTGATGAAGACGCAATCTCAAAATCCCCATATTTAAAATAGTCATTATTATTTGAATAGAAAAAATCATACTCAAATAAATCATTTACTATGTATTGATAAAATACTGTATTGTCCGAATTCACAATTATTTCAGTATCAAAATCAATCACTAAAACATCAGAATAATATGCTTTTTCTTCTTCTAAATAAACTGTTTTAATGACAAATCCATATTCAGAACCATAATAAGCATAATTACCCTCTATTGAAAATAATTCCTTTGGAATAATATTAACAATAGCATCATCTTGAGTAGCTGTGATAACATCAGACTCTTTTTTTGCATAAGAACCAAACTTATAAGAATCAATATATTCATCAGTTGATGTATAAGAGTCATACATACCATCAGTTATCTCAAAAGAACTTTCAGCTGCACTAACAGGAAAAAGCTTTGCTATTAATACAACAGCAAAAGCAAAACCAATTAATGAGCACATAAGTTTAAAAACTTTTCTCACTTTTTCCTCCCGCGTATTTTTTTAATCTCCCAAAAATATAAACTTGTTAAGACAATAAGAACCAAATATATATCTTTGTTAAGTACATCATTCAAAGATAATATAATTCGGAATATTTGCTAATAGATGACGTACTAATTTCTTATTATACAGAAATAATAAAAAGATTTAAAGAAAAATTTTATCAATTTTTAATCATAAAAAAAGATGGCTTATTATTTGCCATCATTTTCATCTACTAATACGAAATCAAATCCAAATGTAGACTTGAAATCAGCTCTAGCACTCTTTAATGCTTCTTCCATCTTTTTAGCTTTAATTTCAATGTCATCTCTTTCAGCTAAAACAGTCATTTCATCATTAAAGATTTCATATTTATTATATGGATATGTATCTTTAAGCTTATTAATTGATTCATTAATAGTTCCTCTAAATCTAAAATAAACTTGTGATGCTTCAACATATCTATCTTCTGTTATTTCAGGTACCTTAAAGAATTCTATATTTTGTCCTAAGAATTCTTTAAAACCTAAATGGTTACATTCAACATAAAATCTCTTTAGCATATCATATGCATCTTTAGCTTCTTTTTTAGCATTTAAATTTACAACAGGATGATATTCATAAATAAAATCTTTGAAATATTTTTCAGATGCATCAAATACTGATTTATCAAATTTATCAATTATTGATAATAATTGTCTACAATAATTATTTTTATTTTCAGTTTGAATTAATTCATTTTTATAATTTTGTTTTGCATTTTCGATTGATTTTAAAACCTCATCAATTGGGTGAGATTCCTTTGCTTTAATTGCACCAACAATTATATTTAATTCTGCTTCAGCTTTTCTAACTCTTTTTAGTTCATTAAAAAATGAAACATTATATCTACAATCAGTTAAAAAGCCACTTTTTAAAAATGCTTCATAGTTATAAACTAATTCAGCAAATTCATTTCTCATTTCTTGGTATTCTTGTTTATTCATAAAAACCTCCTACATAGCATTTGCGAGTAGCAATGCCGCTAAGCCATAATAAATTAATAATGCAGTAATATCGTTAATAGTTGTAATAAATGGACCAGATGCAACAGCTGGGTCAACTTTAATTTTTAAGAAAATAATTGGAATGATAGTACCAATAAATGATGATACAGTCATTGCACATAGTAATGCTACACCAACTATACCTGCACCCTTTAAGGCTTCAAAAACCTCAAATGTAGAATCAACTCTAATTCCTTTATTAACAATTCTTAAATATAAGAATACAAATCCAAATGATAAAATGGCTAATAATAAACCATTTATGATACCTACTCTTATTTCCTTAAAAATTGTTTTGAAAATCTCTTTTTTAGAAACATCTTGTGTAGATATCATTCTTATTGTTACGGCAAGTGATTGTGTACCTGTATTACCAGCCATGTCTAATACTAAAGTTTGGAAAAATACAATAATAGGTAATGCTGCAACAACTGATTCAAAACCAGACATAGAGAATGCTTGTACTAAGCCTAAAACTAATAATACGACTAGCCATGGAATTCTCTTTTTAACTGATTTAAATACAGATTCATCTAATTCCTCTTCTTCAGTTAAACCGGCTAACTTAGCATAGTCTTCACCAGTTTGCATATCCAAAGCTTCGATGACATCATCACTAGTAATAACACCAACTAGGTGATCTTCATTATCTAAAATAGGATATGAATCCAATCCATATTCCTTTAAATCTTGCATACAATCATCAACAAGTGCAGTTGCAATAAAATATGGGTAATTCTTTTTAATTATAGAATCAAGCTCTGAATTAGCTCTTGCTATAATTAAATCTCTTAATTCTAATACACCATAAAACTTATCATTTTCATCTAATACATAAATATTAGAAACATTATCATTTTCAGCAGCTTGAGTAATAACAGATTTCATAGCTGTTTTAACATTATCAGTAGATTTAATAACAACGAAATTGTTAGTCATTTTACTACCAATCATATCATCATCATATTTAGTGATAGCTTTGATATCTTCTCTAACCTCAGGTTCGATTAAATCAACGACTTCTTTTCTTTGGTCTTCATCTAGTTCCTCTAAGACATCAATCGCATCATCGGCATCCATTGTTTCAATGATATCAGCTAATTTTTCAGGTTTAATGTTTTCAACAACCTCACCAATATCATCACTGTGTAATAATACTTCACCGGCTGATTCATCACCTAAGATATGGAATACCTCTTGACGCTCTTCTGGGTCCATATCATCTGTTAATTCTGCAATATCACTTTCGTGGTATTGAAGGAGTTTTTCTTTTTTCTCTTCATCTGAAAGATTTGACTTTAATATTTCTTCTAGTTCTTTTAAAATATCTTCTCTTTCCATATTAAGCTCCTCCTTTCATACCTTAAGACAAAAGTATTTTACCACAATAAAAATAATAAATAAATATATAAAAACTTAAAATGAAAAAAAATAAAAAATTATTCTTGAAATATAAAAGTATTTAGTATATAATCGATATTGCTGTTAGGTATGTTTCGGTAGCTCAGCTGGATAGAGCAACGGCCTTCTAAGCCGTGGGTCGCAGGTTCGAATCCTGTCCGAAACGCCATAATAGAAATTAAAGCACC
>CAMOUB010000042.1 GCA_946626345.1 uncultured Caryophanales bacterium
AGTTGAAGAATATAATTTATCAGAAATGTGGAAAAGCCCTAATGGTACAATAAGAGCAATCCTAGATGGTACTGTATTTAGAGCTCCAATTATTATTGATACAATTAAGCCAGTTGTTAAAAATTGGAAAAAGCCAATTACAATTGCTCGTCACGCTTATGGTGATGTATATAAGGATACTGAATTTAGAATTGAAAAGCCAGGTAAGGCAGAATTATTATATACTTCAAAAGATGGAGAGATTCAAAGACAAACAATTTATGATTTTGAATGTGCTGGTGTATTACAAGGCTTATATAATAAGGATTCATCAATTGAATCATTTGCACATTCATGTTTCAAATACGCAATTGATACTAAACAAGATTTATGGTTCTCAACAAAAGATACTATATCTAAAAAATATGATCAAACATTTAAATTAAAATTCCAAGAAATTTATGATACTTGTTATAAGAAGAAATTTGAAGAATTAGGTATTACTTATTTCTATACATTAATTGATGATGCAGTAGCTAGAGTAATTAGAAGTGAAGGTGGCTTTATTTGGGCACTTAAGAATTATGATGGTGATGTAATGTCAGATATGGTTTCAACTGCGTTTGGTAGCTTAGCAATGATGACTTCAGTTTTAGTTTCACCAGATGGAAATTATGAATATGAAGCAGCACATGGTACTGTAACACGTCATTATTATAAATACCTAAAGGGAGAAGAAACATCTACTAACCCAATGGCTACTATTTATGCATGGAGTGGTGCATTAAGAAAGCGTGGAGAATTAGATAATTTACCTGAATTAGTTAAATTTGCTAATAACCTAGAAAAAGCATGCGTAAAGACATTATTAGATGGAATTATGACAAAGGATTTAGTAAATTTAGTAGATAAGGGTGTAAATGTAAAATCTGTTAATTCAAAGGATTTCATCCTTGCAATTAAAAAGAATTTAGAAGCATCTTATAAATAAGAAAAAAGCTATAAGCTAATGGAGATAAAATAGACCCATAAGCTTATAGCTTTTATTTTTTTAATTATTTATTATATTCTTTATATAATTTTTCAAATGCTTGCATTGAATTAATAATTGTTTTACTTGATACACAATATGCTAATCTTACATATCCTTTTACACCAAAATTATCACTTGGTACAACTACGATATCATATTTTTTAGCACGTTCCATAAATTTATATGCATCAGGCTCTAAAGCTTTCATAAATAAATAGAAAGCTCCATCTGGTTTAACACATTCATATCCAATCTTAGTTAGACCATTATATATTAAATCTCTATTTTTCTTATATTCATTCATATCTGATGTTAGTGTAGCACATTGTTCAATTGCATGTTGCATTAAAGATGGAGCGCATACATATCCATATGCTCTACCTGCACCAAGACATGCTAAATATAAATTCTTAGAATCATATGCCTTATCAGGTACTAACACATAACCAATTCTTTCACCAGGAAGTGATAATGATTTTGAATATGAATAGCAAACAACTGTATCATCATATAAATTAGGAATATGAGGAACCTCTAATCCATCAAATACAATTTCTCTATATGGTTCATCACAAATAATATAAATTGCATGATTATATTCTTTTTCTTTTTGTTTTAATATATCTGCTAATTTTAATAATGATTCCTTTTTATAAACAACTCCGGATGGATTATTAGGAGAGTTTACAATAATTGCTTTTGTATTTGGATTTAATTCCTTTAATAATTCATCGAAATTAATTTCAAATGTTTCCATATTAGGTTTAACAACCTTAAATGTTGCACCTGCACTTTCAGCAAATACTTTATATTCTGTAAAATATGGAGCAATTGCCAATATTTCATCATTTTTAGATTCAGTTAATGCTCTTAAGGCAATACAAAGTGATGCTGCAGCACCACAAGTCATATATAAATTATTTAATGTATAGTTAGTATTAAATCTCTTATTTAAATCATCAGCTATATTCTTTCTTGTTAGGTTATCACCTGCAGCAGAAGTATATCCATGTGTATATGAATCATTACCTGCATTTATAATTTTAATTAATGTTTCATTGAATTTTGGATTAGGCTTTACTGATGGATTTCCTAATGTAAAATCATAAACATTATCTTCACCAATTTCTTGTTTTCTTTGTTTTGAGAATTCAAATAATTCTCTAATTATTGATCTATTAGATCCAAGATTTAACATTTCTTTATTCATAAATCTTCTCCTCCTAAAAAACTTTATAGTAATTATAATACTATAAATTTGTAAATTTATCAATTAATAAAAGGATAATAAGCACTAATTTAGCATAAAAGTCAAAAAAATAAGGATAAAATAATAAAAAAATTAGATTTTTTTACATAAGATAGAATATAAATTGAAAAACATCTATTTTTATTAATAAAAATTTGGTATACTTAAAGTTGAAGTTTTTTATTTATAGGAGCTATTATGTACGACTTAAAATATCTAAAAGAGTTCTTCAAAAATGATTTATTTGCAGTTGAAGCACTAGGAGCGAATATTATTGATGCTTCAAATGATTATGCTAAATGTAGTCTTGAAATTAAAGATAAGCATAAAAATGCAAAGGGTTTAGTAATGGGTGGTGCAATATTTACACTTGCCGATTTCACTTTTGCAGTTGCAACTAATCAGCATGAAAATTATTATACTGTATCTACAACAGCTAATATAAGCTATTTTAGAGCAGTTACATTATCTAAATATTTAAATGCTGAAGCTATTAAGCTTAAAGATGGAAAGATGGTATGCTTTTATGAAGTTAATGTATATGACGATTCAAATACATTAATTGCTAAAGTAAATATTAGTGGTACACATATAGCTAAATAAGTAAAAATATAGTCATTATATGGTATAATGACAAATATAATTATTAATTAGGAGTAAGAAGTATTATGAAAAAATTATTAATTGGTAATGCTGCTGTTGCAAGAGGAGCATACGAAGCAGGATGTAGTGTAGTTTCATCATATCCTGGTACACCTTCAACTGAAATTACTGAATCAATGGTTGAATATAAGGAAGTAAATGTTGAATGGGCTCCAAATGAGAAGGTTGCAGCTGAGGTATCTATTGGTGCGTCTATGGCTGGTGCTAGAGCTATGTCTTGTATGAAGCATGTAGGATTAAATGTTATGGCAGATCCATTATTTACAGTATCTTATATTGGTGTAAATGGTGGATTAGTATTCTGCGTTGCTGATGATCCTGGTATGCATTCAAGTCAAAACGAACAAGATTCACGTCATTATGCAAAGGCATCAAAGGTATTAATGGTTGAACCATCAGATTCAAGTGAATGTAAGGAATATACAAAGCTTGCATTTAAATTATCTGAGGATTTTGACACACCTGTTATTTTAAGATTATCAACAAGAGTATCACATTCTCAAAGCTTAGTTGAGATTTCAGATAAGGAAGATTATAAATTAAAGGATTACGAAAAGAACATTGCTAAAAATGTTATGATGCCTGGTAATGCAATTAAGCGTCATGTAATTGTTGAAAAGAGACATCTAGATGAAGTTGAATTTGCAAATACTACATCATTAAATAAGGTTGAAAAGAATGGTAAGAAAATTGGTGTAATTACAGCAGGTATTTCTTATGTATATTCTAAAGAAGCATTAGGAAATAATGTAGATTTCTTAAAGCTTGGAGTTGTAAACCCATTACCTACAACATTAATTACTGATTTCTGTAAGAATTATGATAAGGTATATGTTATTGAAGAATTAGATCCATTTATTGAAGAGCATGTAAGAGCTCTTGGCATAACTAATGTTATTGGAAAAGAAGCATTTACATTACTTGGTGAATATACACCTAAGATGATTAAAAAGGTAGTTCTTGGTGTTGATGGACCTGAATTTAATGAAATAGCTGAGACTATTCCAATGAGACCTCCTGTTATGTGTCCTGGTTGTCCTCATAGAGGAACATTCTATGTATTAAAGAAATTAGGCTTAACAGTATCAGGAGATATTGGTTGTTATACATTAGGAGCTGTAGCACCACTTCAATCAGTTGATTCAACTATTTGTATGGGTGCATCAGTATCTGCAGGCTTTGGTATGGCAAAGGCTAGAGGAAAAGAATTTAATAAGAAGCTTGTATCAGTAATTGGAGATTCAACATTTATTCATTCAGGTATTACTGGATTAATTGATATTGTTTATAACAAGGGCGCAAATACTATTATTATTTTAGATAACTCAATTACAGGTATGACAGGACATCAACAAAACCCTACAACTGGTAAGACAATTAGAATGGAAGAAACAAGCCAAGTTAATCTAATTAAGTTAGCAGAAGCAGTTGGTGTTAAGAGAATTGTTGTTGCTGACCCATTTGATGTTAAGAATTTTGAAAAAGTTGTTAAGGCTGAAGTAGAAGCTGATGAACCATCAGTAATAATTGCACAAAGACCATGTGCATTATTAAAGGGCGTTAAATATATTGGTAAATGCGAAGTTTCAGATAAGTGTAAGAAATGTAAGCAATGTATGAAGCTAGGATGCCCTGCAATTTCTAATGTTAATGGAAATATTATAATTGATAAGAATCAATGTAATGGATGTGGATTATGTATGAATGTATGTCCATTTGATGCAATAGTTAAGGTTGGTGAATAAAATGAATATTATGATTGTTGGTGTAGGTGGCCAAGGAACATTATTAGCCTCAAGAATTTTAGGTAATATTGTTATTGAAGAAGGATACGATGTTAAGGTATCAGAAGTTCATGGTATGAGCCAAAGAGGTGGTTCAGTAGTAACTTATGTTAAATTTGGTGATAAGGTTTATTCACCAATTATCGATAAGGGTGAAGCTGATATTATCTTAGCATTTGAAATGCTAGAAGCTTATAGAGCCTTACCTTATTTAAAGAAGGGTGGAAAGATTATTGTTAATAATCAAGAAATGAATCCAATGCCAGTTATTATTGGTGCAATGGAATACCCTAAGAACATTAAAGAAAAGCTAGAATCTATAGTTAATTTAGAATGCGTTGAAGCCCTAGAATTAGCAAAAGAGGCTGGTAATATTAAAACAGTAAATGTAGTATTAATTGGAGTTTTAGCAAAAAGTACTAATATCGAATATAGTAAATGGATTGAAATATTAAAATCAACTGTTCCTGCAAAATTATTAGACGTTAATTTAAAGGCATTCGATTTAGGCTATAATTTAAAATAATTTATAAGGGAGATATATTATGTATTTTCAAAAAGATTTTGAATGTATGCCAAGAGTAGATATTCAAAAGTTACAATCAAAAAAGCTTATTGATGAAGTAAAATATGTCTATGATAATGTAGAATGTTATAGAATGAGAATGAATGAGGCAGGACTTAAGCCATCAGATATTAAAGGATTAGATGACTTAAAGAAGCTACCATTTACATATAAATCAGATTTAAGGGATTATTATCCATACGGATTATTTGCAAGACCTTTAACAGATATAGTTGAATTACATGCTTCAAGTGGAACAACAGGCAAAAGAATAGTTGTTGGATACACTAAAAATGACCTAGACATGTGGGCTGGATGTTCAGCTCGTATGCTAAAGGCTATTGGAGCAACTAGTGATGATATTATTCAAATAGCTTATGGCTATGGTTTATTTACAGGTGGATTTGGTCTTCATTATGGTGCTGAGAAATTAGGATTAACTGTAATACCTATTTCATCAGGAAACACAGAACGTCAAATCGAAACTATGATTGATTTTAAGGCAACTATATTAGCATGTACACCATCATATGCTCTATATTTAGCAGAAACTGCTGAAAAAATGGGAGTGGTTGATCAATTAAAGCTTAAAGCTGGTATATTTGGTGCTGAACCTTGGACTGAGGAAATGAGACACCAAATTGAAGAAAAATTACATATTAAAGCATATGATATTTATGGACTTACAGAAATTGTAGGACCAGGTGTAGCATTTGAATGTGATTGCCAAAAAGGAATGCATGTTAATGAGGATCATTTTATTGTTGAAGTAATTGATCCTGATACTTTAGAGCCAATTACTGAAGAAGGTAAGATTGGTGAATTAGTATTCTCAACAATTGATAGAGAGGGTGCCCCACTATTAAGATATAGAACAAGAGATTTAGGTGTTATAAAAAGAGAAAAATGTAGCTGTGGTAGAACATTTGTTAGATTAAGTAAACCACAAGGAAGATCTGATGATATGTTAATCATTAGAGGCGTTAATGTATTCCCATCTCAAATTGAAGGTGTTCTATTACAATATTGTAATAAGGGCATAACAGCAAATTATCAAATTGTTGTTGATAGATTAAATAATAATGATACATTAGATGTATTTGTAGAAATGGCACCAGACCTATTTGCGGATGATATGGCATCTATTGAAAAATTACAAAAGCAATTAGTAGAAAAATTAAGAAGTGTACTTGGCATTGGTGCTAAGGTTACTTTAGTTAACCCTAATTCAATTCAAAGAAGCGAAGGAAAAGCTAAAAGAGTAATAGATAAGAGAAAATTAATATAAGGAGGACATTTTATGATTGTTAAACAATTATCAGTTTTTGTAGAAAACAAATCAGGAGCAATTGCTCATTTAACTGATTTATTAGGTAAAAATGGAATTAATATTAGATCACTTCAAATTGCTGATTCTGCTGATTTTGGTATTTTAAGATTAATTGTTGATGATGTTGAAAAGGCATTAGAATTAGTTAAATCTGAAAATTATACAGCAAAATTAACTGATGTAATTAGTGTTGTTGTCCCTGATAAGCCTAATGGATTAAATGAATTATTAAGAATATTAACTGAAAATAATATTGAGATTGATTATCTATATGTATTCTTAGGTAAAAATAATCTTGGAGCACAAGCAATTTTAAAGTCTCCAAATATTAAAGATGTTGAGACCTTATTATTAAATAAATATTACTAATAGAAAAGTTAAAGAAAAAGAAAAGGATTAAAGAAATGACAATAGTAGATTTACTAGAGAAAAATGCTAAAGAGTATCCCAATATGGAATGTCTAGTTGAATTAAATCCTCAAATTGTCCCAGAAGAATATAAGACATGGAGAGAATATCAATTAGTAGAACCTACTTTAGCAAGCGAATATAGAAGAAGCATAACTTGGAAGCAATTTGATGAAACTGCAAATAGATTTGCCAATATGCTTAAGGATAAAGGAATTAAAAGAGGCAACAAGGTTGCAATATTATTAATGAATTCATTAGAATGGCTACCAATTTATTTTGGTATATTAAAGCTTGGTGCCATAGCTGTACCTATGAATTATAGATATACATCTGATGAGATTAAATATTGCTTAGATTTAGCAGATTGTAATGCTTTAGTATTCGGCCCTGAATTTATTGGTAGAGTTGAACCAATCGCAGATCATACACCTCTTGTAAAAACATTAATTTTTGTAGGAGATGCATATGTTCCATTTGCTGATCACTATAATCAATTAATTAATACATATTCAACTGATAAAATTGAAATTAATTTAACTGAATCAGATGAAGCAGCTATTTATTTTTCAAGTGGAACAACTGGATTCCCTAAAGCAATATTACATTTACATAAGGCTTTAATTTCATCTTGTATGTGGGAACAAAAGCATCATGGTCAAACACATAATGATGTATTCTTATGTATTCCACCACTATATCATACTGGTGCTAAGATGCACTGGTTTGGTTCTTTAATATCAGGTTCAAAAGCTGTAATATTAAAAGGAATTAAGCCACAATGGATTATGTCAGCTATCAGTGAAGAAAAATGTACAATTGTATGGTTACTTGTACCTTGGGCACAAGATATATTAGATGCAATTGATAGAAAAGATATTAAATTAGAGCATTATTCTATAAGTCAATGGAGATTAATGCATATTGGTGCACAACCTGTACCACCATCATTAATTCAAAGATGGTTAAGTGTATTCCCTCATCATCAATATGATACAAATTATGGTCTATCAGAATCTATTGGACCTGGTTGTGTTCATTTAGGTGTTGAAAATACTGACCATGTTGGTGCAATTGGAAAGCCAGGATATATGTGGGAAGTTAAAATTATGAACGGAGACACTGAGGTTAAAGAGCCTGAAGAGGTTGGAGAGCTTTGCGTTAAGGGCCCAGGTGTTATGGTTTGTTATTATAAAAACAAAGAAGCAACTGATGAAGTATTAAAAGATGGATGGCTATATACAGGTGATATGGCTAAATTTGATAAGGATGGATTTATCTATTTAGTTGATAGAAAGAAAGATGTAATTATCACTGGTGGTGAGAATTTATATCCAGTTCAAATAGAAGATTTCATTAGAAAGCATGATAAAGTTAAAGACGTTGCAGTTATAGGATTACCTGATGAAAGATTAGGTGAAATTGCATTTGCGATAGTCGAACCTAAAGATGGCATGACTTTAACTGTTGAAGAAATTGAAAAATTCACATTTGATCTACCTAGATATAAAAGACCTAAAAAGATTGTAATTGCTAGCGTACCAAGAAACGCTACAGGAAAAATTGAAAAGCCAAAATTAAGAGAAAAATATATTGGAAAATCATTAGTTCAAATACAATTAGAAAATTAGGCTTATAAATTGGGAGGATAAAATGGATTTATTTATTAAGATTTTATTTATTGCACTATTCTTTGCAGTAACAATCTTTATTGGTTTTTATTGTAGAAAGAAAGCAACTAATTCGAATGATTTCGTATTGGGTGGAAGAAATGTTGGACCATGGCTATCAGCATTTGCTTATGGTACTTCGTATTTTAGTGCCGTAGTATTCATTGGATATGCTGGTTCATTCGGTTGGGAATTTGGTGTATCAGCATTATGGATTGGACTTGGAAATGCATTAGTAGGTTCATGGCTTGCGTGGGCATTGCTTGGTAGAAAAACAAGAATAATGACTCAGCATTTAAATTCATCTACAATGCCTAATTTCTTTGCAAAAAGATTTAATTCAGAAAAATTAAGAATAATTGCAGCAATAATAGTATTTGTATTTTTAATACCATATACTGCAGCATTATATAATGGCTTAGCATATTTATTTAATGTTACATTCTCTGCAGATGTTCCTTATTTTGTTTGGATATTAATTATATCAATTGTAACAGCAGTATATGTTATAATTGGTGGATTGATGTCAACTGCAATCAATTCATTTATTCAAGGTATTATAATGCTAGTAGGTATTGCACTTGTTGTAATCTGTGCATTAAATCTAAATGGTGGCTTGATGGAATCATTAAAAGCATTAGCTACTAAGCCAGGAGTAGGTGGATGGGAATTTGCATCAATCTTTGGACCTGATCCAGTTCATTTAATCTTTGTTGTATTATTAACATCTTTGGGCTGTTGGGGATTACCTCAAATGGTTTCAAAATTTTATTCAATTAAAAATGAAAACCAAATTAGAAAGGGCTCTGTTATTTCTACAGCATTTGCTATAGTTGTAGCAGGAGGCTGTTATTTCTTAGGTGGCTTTGGTAGATTATTTGCAAATCAAAAGAGTGCAACTATTATTCCTGATATAGTTTCAAGCTTAAATGTTGTTGTAGTTGCAATTGTAATTGTATTAGTACTTGCAGCTTCAATGTCTACATTATCAGGATTAGTTCATACAAGTGCTGCAACAGTAGTATTTGATTTAATGGATGATAAAAAGAAAATGCCAGAAAAGAAAAGAATGACTTGGTTAAGAATATTTGTTCTTGTATTTATTGTTGTTAGTGCAGGTATGGCAATATTCCAATATTATGGACCAAAGGAATTAACTAAAGATATAGCTTCGCTTATGGGTATATCTTGGGGTGCTATTTCAGGTGCATTTATTGGACCATTCCTATTTGGTCTATATTGGAAAAAGACAACAAAGGCATCTGTATATGTTTCATTTATCGTTGGTATATTACTTGCAGTATTAAGCTTAGTATTAAGTTTAACATTAACAGGTGATGCAAGAGGCAATGTACAATGGAGAGTAAATGGATTATTATTCTTCGATTTAGCTGATTCAATTTATATGGGTGTATTAGCAATGGTATTAAGTTTAATAATTGTACCTGTTGTATCTTTATTTACTAAAAAGCCAGATAATGTTGATGAAATGTTTAAATGCTATAGTCAAAAGGTTGTTGTAACATCAGATGTTGCATTAACTGATCCTAACGAGACTCATGATAAAGATTTATCTGAAGACGAAAGCGATATAATAGAAGAAAATATATAATTATTGAGTAGGAAGCTCTTAAAGGGCTTCCTTTTTTATATATGCGTATACATATGTACCACATTATTCGGTGTTTAGTATTAATAAAAATGAAAAAATAAAAATTTTAATATATCGAAAAAGTCTTTTAGTGGTGCGATTTTATCTACTTCACATTATTCGGTGTTTAGTTTGATAAAAAAGTCGAAAAAATTTTTTTATTTTTTGTTGACATAGATTTATTATTTGGTATAATAGGTGTGCTGTTTGAAAAAATGATGGGCATATTATGCCTTAAAACAGATATAAAGTTGGATAAGTGAAAGGAGAAATTTATTTATGCCTACTATTGAACAATTAGTACGTAATGGAAGAAAGGATAAAGTATCAAAGTCTAAGTCACCAAGCTTAGGAATTGGCTTTAATACTCTAGAAAAGAAGTATACTAAGCTTCCTTCACCTCAAAAACGTGGTGTTTGTACACGTGTTACTACAATGACACCTAAGAAACCTAACTCAGCATTAAGAAAGTATGCCAGAGTTCGTTTAACTAACGGTATCGAAGTTACAGCTTACATCCCAGGTGTAGGTCACAGCTTACAAGAGCACAGTACAGTACTTATTCGTGGCGGACGTGTTAAGGATTTACCAGGTGTTCGTTATCATATCATTCGTGGTACATTAGATACTACAGGTGTTGCTAACAGAATGCAAGCTAGATCAAAATACGGTGCTAAGAGACCTAAGAAGTAAAATATAATTTAAATTTAAAATATCTAAAAATTAAAGGAGGAAACGATTATGCCTCGTAAAGGACATATTGCAAAAAGAGATGTGCTTCCTGATCCAATTTACAACTCAAAGGTTGTAACAAGAACAATCAACGCTATTATGCTTGATGGTAAGAAAGGTACAGCACAAACAATTTTATACGGTGCTCTTGATAGAGTTAAAGAACAAACTGGTCAAGATCCACTTGAAGTATTCAACAAAGCATTAGAAAACATCGCCCCAACACTAGAGGTTAAGAGCCGTCGTATTGGTGGTCAAAATTATCAAGTTCCAGTTGAAGTTAGACCTGAAAGAAAGCAAACATTAGCTTTAAGATGGTTAGTTAAGTATTCTCGTTTAAGAAGCGACAAGACTATGGAAGAGAAGCTAGCAAAAGAAATCATTGATGCTTCTAACAACCTAGGTGGAGCTTGTAAGAAGAGAGAAGAAACACTTAAGATGGCAGAAGCTAACAAGGCATTTGCACATTACCGTTGGTAATTTTAGGAGAAAACTACAATGGCAAGAGAATATTCATTAGAAAAAACAAGAAATATTGGTATCATGGCTCACATTGATGCTGGTAAAACAACAACAACTGAGCGTATCTTATTCTTAACAAAGAAGATCCACAAGATTGGCGAAACACATGATGGTGCTGCAACAATGGACTGGATGGCTCAAGAACAAGAGCGTGGTATCACAATTACATCAGCTGCAACAACAGCTGTATGGAAAGGTTATAGAATCAATATCATCGACACTCCAGGTCACGTTGACTTCACTGTAGAAGTTGCACGTTCATTACGTGTACTTGATGGTGCAGTTACAGTACTTGATGGTCAAGCTGGTGTTGAGCCTCAAACTGAAACAGTTTGGAGACAAGCAACTGATTATAGCGTTCCACGTATCGTATTCGTTAATAAAATGGATAAGATTGGTGCTGACTTCGAATATTCAGTTAACACAATCCATGATAGATTAGGTGCTACAGCAGCAGCTGTACAATGGCCTATCGGTTCTGAAGCAGATTTCAAGGGTCATGTTGACTTAATTGAAATGAAGGCTTATATCTTCGATGGTTCAGATGAGGAAAAAGCAACAGTTACAGATATTCCAGCTGATTTAGTTGATATTTGTAATGAAAAGAGAGAATTATTAATTGATACTATCTCTCAATTTGATGATGATTTAGCTA
>CAMOUB010000043.1 GCA_946626345.1 uncultured Caryophanales bacterium
TTGTCACAATATCTTTTTTCATTTTTAAATCCTCCTATATAATAATAGACATTAAAATATAGAAGTTTTTAAAAAATAGTTAAAAAATCTAGCAAAAAGCTAGATTCTTTTTAATTATAAAATTCTTGCATAGAATTTAGCATTATGTAATTCTTCATCTGTCATATCCATTCTAATAGATACTTTATCAAGATTATCAATAACATAATATTTAGCTGAAGCATTTGGCTTCTTATTAACTACAAGCTTATTTTCATTCTTATAATCAATATATGCTCTATTTTCTAAAATTGATACTAAATCAGATACTATTGCTGTTGCAGTAGGAATTGATCCTGCTCCCTTACCATAGAATTCTAATGTATCATTTGTAGAACCTGTAAATAAGATTGCATTAAATTCATTCTTTACTGCAGATAGTGGATGTCCATAAGGAACCATAGTAGGTTCTACTCTTATTGTTACATCATCACCTGATTTATGACTAGATGCTATAAATTTTAAAACATAACCACGTGATTTAATATCATCTAATATTTGTTTTGTTACGCCTGTAATACCATAATGATAAATATCATCATTACAAATATTGCCTCTATAAGCTATAGATGATAAGATATTGATTTTTCTTACAATATCTAATCCTTCTAAATCAGCTGTAGGATTAGCTTCTGCAAATCCATTTTTCTTTGCTAAAGCTAATGCATCATCAAAAGATAGGCCTTCATCATCCATTTTTGTTAAAATATAATTTGTTGTACCATTTAAGATACCAAATATATCATTTACATCATTTACCTTAATATTATCAATTAAAGGTCTAATAACAGGAATTCCTCCTCCTGCTGATGCTTCAAAGCAAAATGAACAATTATTTTTATGAGCAAGATTAATAAATTCCTCTAAATGCATTGATACTACTTCTTTATTTGCAGTAATAACACTCTTACCCTTACTTAAACAGCTAGTTATTACTTGATATGGAAGGTCATGACCTCCTAATACTTCAACAACAATTTTAATATCATCATCATTAACGATATCAAAGATATCACAAACAAGCTTATCACCTAAGATTTCTTTTTTGATTGGTAAATCAAAAACCTTAGTTATTTCAACATCATATCTCTTTTTTAAATTCTCAACTAGAGTATAAACTCCACGTCCTATAACACCATAACCAAATAGGCCTAATTTCATAAATACCACCCTTTAAAATAAAATACTCTTATATTCTATCAAAGGTCAAATGTATTTTCAAGAAAAACAATTGTTTTTTGTAGAAAAACTTCATTTAATTAAAAATTGTTTGTTTGAAAAGGGCAAAATTCAAATTTTTGTCACAACAATCATAAACACATCGAACTTTTGTTGATGAAAAAAATAAAATATGGTATAAAATTAAAGGCTTGTGAAAGGGGAGAGAGTATGAAAAAGAAAATTTTATTTACAAGTTTATTAGTTGCTGCTGGTGCATTTGCTCTTGCATCATGTAGTAAAAAATCAGTAAAAACAGATACTGAAATTAGTTCTACTGAAGAAGTTAGTAATACTACTTCAGTTGAAAATAATGAGCAAAATGAAAATAACACTAGTGATTCAAATGTTGATTTCTTTGATGATAATTCATTTGAACTAAAGGATGACTTTAGTGACAAAGATTTATCTCTTGCTAATTTATCATTAAAAGATCAAATTTTACTTCAATCAACAATGAATGCACTACCTACAGGTTTTGATTCTAGTGCTACTAATTATACTACTATTGCTAATGCTGGTATTATTTATAATGGAGAAATTACATCAAAAATTAATGGTCATGCGTATTCAAATGATGTAGTTGATGCATATGCTAAATTAGAATATAAAGGTGATCAATTACCTTATAATTATAGTCCATATTCTAAAAAGATAAGTCTTCCAGCTGAACCTGAATTAAAATTAGCAGCAGCACTTGATGGTGAATTAATTAAAAAAGCTCCAGTAAGCGTTAGTCGTCAGTATATACCTCCAATGGAATATATGCCAATGATAAAAGATTTTGAACTTAATTTAATTGGATATCAAACAAAAAATTATCAGTTTATTAAAACTACAGATTACGTAAACGGATCAAAACATACATCTAATGATATTTATCAAAGTTCTACTCCACTTACATTTTTACTAGAGTCATTGGTTTTGGGAAATAGTAGCCATGGTTATTCTAATCAAACTTATTATCAATATGATAAATATGTAGTTATGGTAGCTTCTTATACTGATTCTGATAGAGAAAGAGTAGAAACTGGATATGATTATAATACTGATACTACTCTATATACTGATGCCTTCTTCTCTTATGAAGAAAAATATTATACTTTTTTTGAAAAAGTTGATAATTCATTTAGACCAATATATACTCATATAGTAAATGAAGAAAAATCAAATGTTATATATGACAATGAATTTGATGAGTATATTAATTTAGGGGAAACAAAAACAATAAATAAGACTACTTATAATGTTAAAGTATCATATTTAGAAAAAGAATATGATAAGAAAAATGAACTAGTTGATAGTTTTAAAACAAAAATGAATGTTTTAAATGCATATACTGATGAACATTCATTAACTGAAAGTGATGAAGGAACTTCTTTATCATCAGGAAGTTCAAGTTATGCTCGCTATCAAGTAATATCAAGTGAATTTAACAAAATAAATCTAGATGTAGCATTCTCTTTAGATATCAATAAACTTTCTAAGTTTTGTATAAATTTAGAAACTGGTGAATTAGATTCAAAAGTAATAAATGATGAATTAACTACTGATAGATATTCTACTACTATTAAGAATATAGAATTAGATCTTTCAAAATATCTTGCAGATAAGGCTACAATTGTTACATATCAAGATGTTGATTATATTAAAAATAAATCAACTGATAAAAGATATACTATAATTGTTAATGTTGATCTTACAAATACAAAAGATGGCGTTGTTGCAACAATAAATGATGTTGAGTTTATTGAAAACCCATCTTCGTATTTAGTTATAGATAGTCTAAAATAATATGATAAAAGGGGCTGTAAAAAACTTAGTTTTTTTACAGCCCCTTAAAATTTATAAATTTAATTTGGTGCTTTAATACATTTTTGTATAACATTTATTAAATCATCAATAGACATTTTACAATCATTTTTTACCCATTCCATAATTAATCCTATCAATCCGATACAGCCTTATTCTATTATTAATAAAAGAAAATAAAAACGACACAAATTTTAAAAAGTGTCGATTTATAATTAAAGGTCTAGACATATTTTTTTAAAAGTGTCGATTTCATAATTTTATATACATAAATATAAAAATTAAAGCCTCAGATTACTCTGAGACTTGAATTATTAAGATGGTGACCCGTATGCAATGGTATGCGAACACCTATATGTTTGCAAAGAATACTTTTATATCAAAAATAGGTTACCTTAATTGTTCATTTTTATATTGACTTTAATAAACATTTTGATACACGCAAAAAGGGGGGCTTTGACGCCACCCTTTATCGTTATATGCACACCTATGTGTTTAAAGCTGCCCCCACTTTTTTTTGGAGTTAGAGTCTCCCTCACACTCCCTCTATATTAAAGTACACATGTTTCCTATTTTTAAAATTACCATTTAGTTGGAATTCCATCTACATAGTGCCAATATCTACCTTCATTTATTGGTTCTTCTTCACTATAATAATAAGAAACATTAATTAATATGCCTTTATCACGATTATCTTCAAAATTAATATTTTTAAAATCATCTATAGTTCCTAAATAATATAATGTTTTAAAAGTTAATCGTTTAAATGAATATTTTCCAATACTATTAATTGATTTTGACATTACTATTGTTCCTAAATTTAAACCATATAAATTATTAATTTCACCAACTATATCAGGAATAATAATATCATAGAACCTTGAATATTTCTTTCCTTCAAAGGAAACATCACCGTCATCATTTAAATAATATAAATTGAAAGAATAATGATAATATGTATTTCCTATTCCAGTATAATCAAAGGTTACATTTAACCAATCACTAATTGTGCCATTAAAATAAATATCCTTTAGGCCTGATGTATATTCAAAATCATAATTTATTGTAAAAGCTTTACTATTAAATACTACTGTATCAATACCATATTTTTCTAAATATTCAAATAATTTAGAACCAACTCTAGTTACACCTTCACCAAATGAAACATATTTTAGCATGAAGCAGCCACTAAAAGCTTGATTTCCTATAGTAGATACAGTATCTGGTATAATAAATCTTTCTATTTTTGTACATTTAGCAAATGCATAATCATCAATAACGTCTAAAGAGTCACCTAAATTAATATTTTCTAAATTAGTGCAATTATCAAAGGCATGTTTTCCAAGTATATTAACTTGACCACTAAATATAGCCTCAGTTACATTTTTACAGCTAACAAAAGCTCCTTCTCCTATAGTATCAATATTACCAATTAATTCTATTTTAGTTAAATTATAACAATTAGAAAATGCATAATCACTTAATCTATCTAAATCACATAAAATTACAAGCTCACCAGAAATACCTGATTTATAGAATGCATAATCACCGATATAAGAAACAAGCTCTGTAATAACTATTTCTGAGTTAGCATTTTCTGTATTATAGAATGCATAATCTCCTATATAATCTAGTAAGTAAGGAAGCTCTATAGTTGATAATTTATTGCAATTATAGAATGCATAATCTCCTATATATTCAATATTTGAAATAAAATCAAATTCAGCCAAATTAATACAATTATAGAATGCATAGTCTCCTATTCTACTTAAATTATAATCTTGCATAACCTTTGTTAAGCAATCAAAACCAACAAAGCTATAATCATTTATTTCATTAATTTTAGAAACATCTAATTCAGTCAATAATGAATAGTAATCATCATTATAATAAATATCTCCTGAGGATTTAATATAGAAATTTGAAGCATAATACATTGGATTAGATTTTTCATTTAAAAATTTAATATTACACCATTCAACAATACTATTATTGTAGTAATATTCATCACTGATATAATAAACATTTTCTAAATTATCACAGCCTAAGAACGCATCTTTTCCGATTCCTACTACTGAGCTAGTGAAGCTTAAATTAATAATTTCAGTATGATTCTTGAATGCTTCCTTGTCAATATAATATGCATAATATAATTTAGAATTTATACTAAAATAATCAGGAATATTTACATTAGCTGAATTACCAGAATACTCAACTATATGAGGTAAATTATTGCCACTAATATATAGCTTATAATTACCATCAGTATAATATTTTATATTTGATTCGTCAGTATTAAATATATATGAAGCATAATATGCAACATAGCCATTATCCTTTGAACCTAATTTTAAATTGATATTAGATAAATTATAAATGACACTAAGATTCTTACAATTTTTGAATGCTTCATCAAATATTGCAACACAGCTAGAATCAATTTTTATTGATTCAATGTCATCATTTATTGGCTTATATAAATATAAGTACGGATTATCTTTTGTACCAATATAGATGCCTCCATCCTTTTCAGTATAATTTAAATTTGAAACATTATATGGAATAGCATATTTACCTATTTTTTCTATATTAGATGGCAAATATAATTCCTTCAAAGTATAATCTAATGCATTAGTGCCTAAAATCTTTAAGCTTTCTGGCAAATATGCAACACGTATATTAGTATTTAAAAATGCATAATCACATATTGCTGTTACTCCTTCTGGAATAACAACACTATAAATTTTATTATTTCTAAAAGCATATTTTGAAATAATATAACTATCTATTAATTCACCATTAAGCATAAAATTAATAGGTAATATTAATTCATCGTCAGTACCATAATATGAAATCAAATACACTTTATTATTAATTTTTGCAAAAAGATAGTCATCTACTTGTTCAATGGCTATATTGTCGCTTGTTTTTGAAACAATTATTGCATAATATGCAACAAAGCCATTAGCACTTGATTTTTCAGCAATATTTAAATTAGATAAATTAATTACTATTTTTAAATTCTCACAATGATAGAAAGCAAAACTATTAATATTTGATAAATTCTTTGGAAGTGTAATTATTGATAATCTACTGCAAGATTCAAATGCATATTTTCCAATTGATATTAATGAATCCGGTAAAATAATATTTTTTAAATATTTACATTCCTTAAATGCGCCTTCAGCAATCATTGAAGCCTTAGTAATTTCAATTTCAGATAAAGACTTAGGATATGCACATTGTAATGATCCGGTGTGGGCATAAATTACTGTACCATTTGGTGCTTTATAATTTCCTAAAACATATGCTAGCACATCATTATTTAATTCATCATGTCCAATAAAAGGAATTGTAAGCTTTTCTAAATTGTAACAACCATATAATATCCACTTTCCAATAATTTCAACATTATCTGGAATATATAATTCTTTTAAATTTATACAATCCTTAAATGCTTGGTAGCATATTATCTTGCAATTTTCATGAATGGTAATATTTTCGATATTTATGTCCTCTGTTCTCAATAATACATAATATGGATTTAAATCATTTCCAAGATAAATACCATTTTGATAATTAGTACCTTCTATTGCTATACATCCATCAAATGCTTCAGGTTCAATGTCGTGAATACTTGATGGAATGTTAATAGTAACCAAGCTTTCACAACCACTAAATGTTGCCTTCAATATTTTTTCAATATTTTCATTTAATGAAATTGATGTTATTTTTTTGCAATTATAAAATGCATAGCTTCCAATATATGAAACTGAATTTGGAATATTAACTTCCTCTAAATTAGTACAATTATAGAAAGTATATTCTCCAATATAAGCCAAATTATTTGGTAATACTATTTTTCTTATATTTTCATTATTATAAAATGCATAATTATATATGTAATTAACATCATTATCAATTACTATTTCTTCTTTATTTCCCATATATGAAACTAAATATTTTCTATCATTAATAGTTGCATAAACATAATCATTATCAACAAATAAAATAGATTCAGCATCATATGAATTATGAATTACTGCGGCATAATAAGCAACAAAACCATTCTTATAATTTCCTGCTAAAATATTAAAGTTTGTTCCATTAAATATTTCAAATAATCTTAAGCAGCCATAGAATGCATAATTCTCAATACGTCTTATATTATTTCCTAGTCTAATTTGTCTTAAATTACTACAATTATAAAATGCATAATCATATATATCTGTTATTGTATCAGGAAGAATTATAGCTTCAATGCTTTTACAATTATAGAACGAAGAATCATTAACAATATTTTCATTTGTTATAACCACTTCTTTTAATTTATTAGGAATGAAATATTTATGATATCTAATACTATTTTTTTCATATACTTCATATGTATTATCAAAATAATCATTACCAAATAGAGAACCAAATGTATCGTTTGAGCCACTACTTAATCCAATATATGGAATTGTTATAGATTCCAAATTAGATAAGCCAAATAAAGCACCCTTTTTAATACTTGTAACTGAATAAGGAATAGTTAATGATTTTAAATCTACTAGATTAAATAACTGATAATCTATTGTTTCTATTTCTTCTGATACAATTAATTCCTCTAATAATTTATAATAAATACCATTATATAAAGCATCACCAGATCCATCCTTAATATATAAATGCTTTGCATATATCATTGGGTTAGAATACTTATTAGCAAATTTTATTTTTGTCCAATCAGTTCCACTTCCATCATAATATACATTTTCTAGACTTGTAAATCTTTCAAATGCTCCAATAGGAATACTTGTAACCTCACTAGAAATATAGATGTTTTTAGGAATACTATAATTTAGGCCATTATGAATTATATCTCCATCTTTATCTAGCAAATAGAAATTTGAAGCTATATTTAATGGATTAGATGTTTTATCAATCATGTCGATTGATAACAAATCTGAAATAGTTCCATTATAATAAATCGAATCAAAACTATCTAAATCAACAAACACTTTTTCTTCTATTTCTTTTAAAGAAGATGAAATAGTTAATTCTCTTAAATTATTTAAGCCATTGAAGGCTTTTGATTCTATCTTTTTTATTCCATAACCCAAATCAATGCTAATTAATTTTTTATAATATCGAATTTGATTATTTAATACTTCTATATCATCAGGAATTATTAATTCTTCTAATAATTTATAATTTTTGTTATTAAACTCAATATCTCCATTAGAATCTAACAAATAGAAATTATCAATATAATACATAGCTGATTCACTAAAGTTAATGTTGAACCAATCTGAAATAGTTCCATCATAATATACATTTTCTAGATTTGTACAATAATCGAATACATCAAAGCTCATATTATTTATTGAAGCTGGAATTATGATATCAACTATTTTATTACAATTTATAAATGCACCATTAGGTATTAGAATTGCACTATTTAGCAATTCAACTTGGGTTAATGTTTCAGGAACTAAATTAGTGTTATCTAAATAGCTAGTACCACCAAAGATATAGCTAAAATACATTTCATGAGATTTGTTTCCACCAATAAATGGTATTGTTATAGAAATCAAATTTTGATTTCCTGCTAAAACGCCCTTTTCTATTCTAGTTACACTTTCACCTATTACAATTTCATTTATTGAAGTTAAATTATTTAATGCATAGGCTTGCATATAATTAGTACCATCAATAATTATTTTCTTTAAATAAGCACTAAATGGAATAGTTATTGAGCCTAGTTCATTTGTAGATGGATTTATAATATATGATTGCTTCAATAATACAGAACCACTACTATTACCCTTAAACATATAAGCTAATGGATATTGATTTAATGAGTTAGAATTATATATTCTATCTCCTACAAATGGAATTGTTAAAGATTCTAATCTATCTGTATTAGAAAATGCTCCCTCTCCAATTAAAGTTACAGAATTAGGAATAATCAAGCTCTTTAAATTTTCGCATGAATCAAAGGCATATGCTCCAATGCTAGATACTGTATTTCCTAAATTTATTCCCTCTAGGCTAATGCATCTATAGAAGGCTTTTGCCCCAATAGATGATAAAGCGCTCGTAAATTTAATAGATTCTAGTTTAATACAATTATAGAATGCACCAGCTTGAATAATTGAATCATTAGTTATTATAACCTCTTTTAAATAGCCAGGAATATAATATGTTTCTGATTTATCTAATTGATTATTAATGCTATAAGTACCATTATAATATTGAGTTAATGCTATGGATGCACTATTTTCTGTTTTACCAAAAATATAACCAAATGGATATTGATTATTATCATCTATTTTATGAATTTTATCACCAACAAATGGTAATGTAATCTTTTCTAATTTAGCACAATACCCAAATGCTCCAAGACCTATAGATGTTACACTATTAGGAACAACCACCTCTACTAAATTAGGGCTATAATAGAATGCCATTTCACCAATAGTTTCAACATTTTTACCTATAACTAATGATGAAATACCAGTATTATTTACAGCCTGCTTTCCAATTGTAATTACACTATCAGGAATAACTAGGCTTTCAAGCTTTTTACATTCATTTAAACATAGATACTCCATAGTCTCTAATGTATTAGGTAGGTCAAATGATTTAATATTACCACATTTCCAGAATGCTCTACTAGCTAATGTAACAACATTTTCTAATATGACATTTTCAAGCATTGTACAATTATGGAATGCGCCATATTGAATATATTCAGTATCATTAATTGTTATATTCTTTAGGCTTGATGGAATATAATATGTACCTTCATATGTAGAACTACCTGTAGTTTGATATTGCTGTTTAACCTCAGTATAGCCTTCCTTTGATTGGCTACTAAATATATATCCAAATGGATATTTATAATTATCAGTAGCTGTATATCTATTTTTACCTACAAATGGTAATGTTAGGCTTACAAGCTTACTACATTCACTAAATGCATTTTGATTAATATTTGTTACAACACTTGGTACTACTAATTCTTCTGAATCAATATATTCATCCTTAACAGATAAAATTGTAACATTATTAGATGAAACCTCTAAATTATATGGCTTTAAATCTTCAATTTCCTTATATTTAGCATAAACTGTTAAATCCTTATAATATCCTTCTGTAGATTCGATTTTAATTTCCTGATTATTTTCTAAAATATACCAATAATCAAAATCCATTAAGAATTTAGATGCGTCATTAAATGTGACATTTGATTCTCTATTATATGTAGTTAAATTAGCTATATCATTTGAACCATCGTATAAAACATATGTAATGCTATAATTAATTATTTCAAATTTAGCATATAAATCTAAATCACCAAAAATATTTTTAATTTCACTAATTGAATTTTTAAATTCTTGATCAGTATACCAGCCAATAAAGCTATATCCATAATAAGTTGGATCAGCTAAAGCAATATTAGAATTAATATTATACGTTGATGGATTAGTATTTAATACATCACTTTCGAGATGATAATTAATATCATAATCAATTATTTCATATTTTGCTTCTAATTCTAAATCATTATATGGCATATTAAATGAATATATTAAATTAGAATCTACTAATGAATTATTCTTATACCATCCTAAAAAATTATATCCATCTATTTTGTTAGCTTTAACAATAACATTACTTAAATAATCATAATCTCCATTACCTTCTAATGTTACATTTGATAAATTAGATTTTAATGATAAATTATATTTATTAATTTCAAATTTTGCATATAATTTTAAATCACCATTAACATTAAATTTATATGTGGCTAAATTAGAAACTAATTCATCATTTTCATTATACCAGCCCTTAAAGCTATAGCCATTATTTGGGATAGCCTTAAATTCTGCCTCATCTCCTAAATTATAGCCATTAGTACCTAATACAGTACCTAAATTTAAAGAATTAGAATCTATTAAAGCCTCTAAATTATAGGTTATAATTTCATATTTTGCTTCTAATATGATATTTTCCTTTGGCATATTAAATGTATAATTAGAATCCTTACTAACTAATGTATTATCCTTATACCAGCCCAAAAATTTATAGCCATTATTTATATTCGCAGTTACTGTAATGCTAGCATTTTCTTTATAAACACCACTACCACTTACTTCACCAGCCTTATCAATAGACTTTGTTAAAACCAAAAAATAAGATGCTTTTTCATCTTCTTTTATGCTTTCCTCATGCTCTTTTGTATCATTATTAATTTCACTACCATTATCGCAGCTAGCTAATAAAAACAATAAAGGAATCAACAATACAAATCTCTTAAATTTTTTCATAATCATTCCGCTCCTATCCATTTAATATTAAAAGAAAAACTTATTTTTATTTTAATATATTTTTTAAACCAATTTAATGAATAAGTACGAATTAATAGCAAAAAATTGAAATAATGACAAAAATTGAAATTTCTAGTTTGAAATTAAATACATATATTATATATTCTAATTAGAGGGAACAAAAATGAATATAATAGATTGCCATCAAAGCGGAATAAACACAATCGATAATTACACATCACATAAGACATTAGATCTTTTTTCTATTGCTTATTACATACCAGAAAAAGGGAAAAACACTATTTTTCCCTTTATTCATTCACATACTCATTATGAATTTATTATTCCAATTAAAACAATACCTCTTCTTATCTATGATAAAGCCAATTATATAGGAGAGGTTGGATATGTCTATCCAGTAAACCCTAAGGTGGTACATGGAATAGAATTTATATTAAATGATAATTATAATATATAATTACTTACTAGATTTATTTTTGATTTTTTCAGCGAAAACATCGATACAGTCTCCACATATAATATTAAATATTATCAAAAAATAAAAAAATCGTCTATCTAGGACGATTCTTCTATATTATATGTCAACAT
>CAMOUB010000044.1 GCA_946626345.1 uncultured Caryophanales bacterium
TGATATTTGGCATGTTGAACCTTTAAAATTAAAATAAGATAATGTATAATAAGGTAGATTAATTTCTACCTTATTTTTTTGGAGTATATTATGTTAATTTTTAAAAACGAAGAAGAATTAAATATACAAATTAATAAATATAAAAAGATTACAACAGCAATATCTATTATTAGATTATTTATAGCACTATCTTTAGTTATTTTTTTAATTATGCTATTTTCTTTAAAAGAATATTTATTATATGGAATATTATCAGCTATAATTTTTATATTATTTATTTTTGTTATTTTATTTACTAATAAATATTATTATAAGCTAGAACATCTTAAGGCTAAGATGTTAGTTTATTCAAATCATAAAAAAAGAAGAATGCATGACCTAAATACTTTTTTTGATAATGGTTTTGATTTTTTAATTAAAGATGATTATAAAGAATCAGACCTTGACCTATTTGGTAAAAATTCAATATATCAATATTTAAATATATCTAAAACCAAAAGAGGAAGAATAAAATTTGCAAATTATTTAAGATATGGAAAAGAATTTGATATTGATTATGCTAAATCAATTTATGAGTTATCGAATTTAGAATCATCTATAGATATAGAAGCGTCAATTTCTGAAATATCTAATGAAGCAAAAAGAATTGATTATGAGGAATTATTATCTAATTTAGGTAATAAAATTAAATTAAATATATTATCATTTATTCCTTTATTATCATTTATAGGAATGATTACATATTTAATATTATTATTTACAATTAATTTAAATCCATTTGGTATAATTGGATTTATATTATTTAATTTTATCTCTACTAGATTATTCTTAAAAAATAATAAATTTAATGTTAAATCAACAGTTTATGAAAATATAATAGATTCATATATAAATATATGTAATAAATTCATTTTAAATAAATATGAATAAAAATATTTATTAAATTATCAAGATATTATTAAGAATAAAATAAATAAATTAAAATCATTGAAACATATAGTTGAATTATTATCTATTAGATCTAATTTTGTATTTTTAATTATATTTAATTCTTTATTTATAAGTGATTTTTATACTGTATTATTATTCAATAAAAAAATAAAAGATAATAATGATTTAAAGGATTTATTTGAAATAATTTCAGAATTAGAATCAATGTTATCATTTGCTAATTTAGGTATAGATAATGAAAATTATTGTATACCTGAAATTTCAGATAATATTTCATTTAATGACTTATATCATCCTCTAATTGAAAATCCTATATCTAACTCCTTAGATATAAAAGAAGGAATAATATTAACAGGCTCTAATATGAGTGGTAAAACTACATTCTTAAGAACATTAGGTATTGCAGAAATCTTATTTAAGGCATCGAGTATTGTCCCTGCGACTAAGTTTTTATCTCCTAAATTAGATATTTATACATCACTTCGTGCAAATGATATGTTAGATGAAGGTATATCAACTTTTTATGCTGAAATATTAAGAATGAAAAAGATTAATGAGGCAATAAAAAAAGGACCATGCTTAGTCCTAATTGATGAAATATTTAAAGGTACTAATCTAAATGAAAGATTAGAAGCATCTTTTAAAATAATTGAAAAACTAAATAATTACAATGCTTATTTTATCATTTCAACACATGATGAAAAAATAACAGAAGCAAAAGATATAGTCAATTATCATTTTAATGAATACTACAAAGATGATAAAATATATTTTGATTATAAAATAAAAGAAGGAAAATCTGAAACTACAAACGCGATGTATTTATTAAAAATGGCAGATATCATTTAAGTATTTGGCTAATCCATCTTCGTCGTTAGAATAATTTGTAATATAATCACATTTTTCTTTTAATAAATTATCTGAATTTTTCATCGCAATTTTAATATCTAAATTGCTTAATAATTTAAAATCACTATAGGAATCTGCAAATCCTATAGTTTTTTTATTTTTATAATATTCTTTTATTACATTAAATGCATTATCTTTATTTATATCTATCTTTTTGATATTATAAAAGGCTCTATTTTTATCTTTTCCAATTAATTTATATGATAATTCATTTTCTTTTAAAAATGATATAAATTCATCATTTTTTAAGATATTTATAGCTATATTAATATAAGTAGAAGAAATAAATTTATCAGTAATTATATAATCCTTAGGATACATTATTTTTAATCTATCTTGATAATTATAGATATATTTATCATTATATGCTGTATAAATATCAGATTTAAAAATATAAAATAAATTTGATAATATATTTAAATCAATTTCATATTTAATAATCTCATTATTAATTAATAAAATACCATCATTTGTTGATATTAAATCTATATTTAAATTATATTTATTTTTAAAATCAATTAATTCATCAAAGCTTGATTCAGATACAATTATAAAATTATTATCTATTATAAATTTATTAATAATAGATACAGTATAATCTGAAATTGTATTATCATTTTTAATTAGTGTACCTGAAAAATCTGAAATACATAAATAAGACATATAATCACCATATTTATTATAATGTTATATTTATTATTTTACAATTTTAAATGTATATATATTTTTTTAAGATAATTAATTTAACATTAATTATAATTTTAAAATACATTCTCTTTAAAATTGACTTATATTATTATATAATATAATTTAGTGGAGGTTATGCGAATGTTTCTATTTAAAATTTGGTTTATTAATATTGATTTCGGAACAATAATGAGTTTTATAATAGGAATTGTTTTTGGTGTAATGTTAGTTGGACTAATTTATGCCATTTTGGTCGTTGCCTCACTTAATGATAAAAAGGCTTTTGTTAAAACACAAGATGATTCATTAAAGGAAGATGAGGTTAAAGAATTAATTTATTCTGCTCAAAATACCTTTAAGGATAAAAAATTAAGAGGAAAAACTGGCAAGGTTACATATTGTTATAATTTATCAAAAGATCTAGCTTATGGTATTGCCGCAAGGTTCTATCCTAAAAGTAAATATCCATTACTTGAAATGACAGTAGATGAAGCCGTTTTATTATTAGAATATATAAAACAAAGAATAGATGAATTATTAAATAGAAGAAGCTTAAAGATCTTAAGAAGAATTAATATTTCATTTATTATGGATGCTTCTAAAAAAACAAAGACAGCTGTTAATTCTAGAGCTTTTAATGTTGGAAAAGATGTAGCAAAGTCTGTTGGTATATTTAAAAAGATTATTAATGTTATTAATCCATTTAAGTTAGTTGAAAAGGCTGTAATTAATGCATCATTATCTATAGCATTAAATAAATTATGTTTAATAATTATTGCAGTAGTTGGAGAAGAAACATATAAAATTTATAGTAAGAAAGTATTGAATAAGGATGTTACAATTGAATCTAATGTTGATGAAATAGCAAAAGAGATTGAAGAAGAATTTAAAGATTCTACATCAGAATTAAAGAATGAAAATGTAGAATATAAATTCTTGTCAAGATATTATTTAGTAAATAAGCAAAATAAAAAATATGATTCTTTATTTGATAAAGATATGAAATTAAAGGGAGGTATTTAAAATGTTTGGTAAGAAAAAGAAACAAGATATAGTAATTGAAGATGATGAAAAATTTATTATACCGCAGGTTTATAGACCTAACGAACATTTGAGAAAAGCTAATGAATTCAAACCAAGCAAAGTGGCATCTCCTATATTTGGCTCTAGAGTTGCTGATAGACAAGCATATATTGATAATGCTGGTTCTCGTGATTTAGCTCTAGATTATGATTATGCAAGAAAAGATGAAGATAAGCATTTATCTAGAGAAGATTTAATCAAAAAATATGGTAATGAATATTATGAATTTGATATTTTAAATAATGAAAAAGCAAGAGAACTTGCTGGTGGAGGCTATGAAGATAGATTAGAAGAAACTGAAGCTGAATTAAAGGAGAAGGATTTAAAGAATCAACAAAAAGAAGCTCCTATGTTTAGTGGTATGATGTCTTCATTTGATGATCTAGATGAGCTTGAAAAGCCAGTAGATATTACTGATCCTAATGCTGAATTTAAAATCAACATTGATTTTGATGAAATTGAACAAGAACAAAAAGAATTTGAAGCACATTCTAATATGCCAAATCCAGAGCCTGTAAATGTTCCATCATTCCTTGCAGGTAAATCTCAAGCTAAACCAGTAGTTGAAAAGCAAGAAACTGATTTCTCATTTAATAAGCCTGAGGTTACAGAAGATTTCTCATTTGGTGATATTCCAAATATGGCATCTCCTGATATTGAATTTGAAGAAAAAGAAGAGAAATCTACTTATTCAAATCCTGCAGTTGATAGAAACTTATCAATTGAAGAGGCTATTAAATTAAGTGATAATGGTAAAAAGGTACCTGTTGCAGATTCTAAGCCAGAAGTTAAGCCTCAAGTTCAACCAAAACCATCTATGCCAGAGGTTACTAAAAAGGTTGATAAGAAGCCTGATGTTGCAGTAGATTTTGATAAATATAAAAATTATAATGTCCCTTGGAAAAAATTATTCCCACCTTCAATGACTGAAGCAGATAAGCATCCTGCATGGTTAGAAGAAAAGAAAAATATTATTAATGAGACTTTAAAATCATTCTCTATTGATGGTGAAGTTGTAAATTATACTAAGGGTCCTGCCTTTACATTATATGAAATTATATTAGCACCTGGTGTTAATGTTAAAAAGATTAATCAAATTACAGATAACTTACAAATGAACTTACAAGTTAAATCAATTCGTATTTTATCACCAATTCCTGGTAAAAATACAATTGGTGTTGAAGCTCCAAATGATAAAGCAGATGTAGTTAAATTTGGTGATATTTTATCTGAAGATTATTTCAATGATGGAAAACCATTAAAAGTAGCACTTGGTAAGAATATTGATGGTTCACCAGTATTCCAAGATATTACAAGCATGCCACATGCCTTAATTGCAGGTGCGACTCAATCAGGTAAATCAGTATGTATTAATACTATATTAGTATCTTTACTTGCTAAAAATTCACCTGAAAATTTAAAGCTAATATTAGTTGACCCTAAAAAGGTTGAATTAACATTCTATGAAAATATTCCACATCTTGCAACACCTGTAATTGATGATCCACTTGAGGCTGCAGAAGCATTAAAGTGGGCTTGTACAGAAATGGATAGAAGATATGATGTATTAGCTAGAAATAGAGTAAGAAAAATATCTGATTATTTAGAGAAAAGAAAACAAATTCCTTCAATGGAACCAATGCCATATATTGTAATTATTGTTGATGAATTTAATGATTTAGTAATGCAATGTGGTCAAGAAGTAAATGATTGTATTGTAAGATTAGCTCAAAAAGCACGTGCTGCAGGTATGCATGTTATCTTAGCTACACAACGTCCTACAGTAGATGTTGTTAATGGTACAATTAAAGCCAATATTCCATGTCGTATTGCCTTCCGTGTTGCATCATCTACAGACTCATCTACAATATTAGATGAAACTGGTGCTGAATCATTACTAGGTAGAGGAGATATGTTAATCAAGAATGATAATGCTCCTGTACGTGCACAAGGTGCATATATTTCTGATGATGAAATTGGTGCAGTTTGTGATTACTTATGTCAAAAATATCAACCTGATTATATATTTACTCATGATGACTTAAGAGCTTCAATTTCAAGAAGCCAATCAAGTGGTGCATCAGGTGGAAAAGATGCATCAGGTGAGGATGATGAATTATTATTTGCAATCGCAGAATTCTGTGTTGCAGGAAATACATGTTCAATAAATCAAATCCAAAATAATTTTGGACTTGGATTTAATCGTGCCCAGCGTATTGTTCAATTATTAGAAGAAAGACAAATTGTTTCTCCAAGATGTGGAACAAAACCACGTGAAATCTTAGTTGATGATTATAAATTAAGAGAAATATTTGGTATTAATGAATAATGGTTGATTCAAATATTAAAACAAAAAGTAAAGAAATAAATACTAATACAAGAAAAAGAAGATTAGTTGTAAAATATATAATTCATTTTGTTTTATTACTTTTTATTGCAATAATTACATTAGTTGAAATTAATAGAATTTCAATATTCCAAAAAGTATTTGGAAGCTTAATTAAAGCCCTTGAGGGTGCTGGTGTAATTGTTTATTCAATTTCTTTATGTATTATACTTTTATATCATTTAATAATGCTTATATATGTTTTCTTTTCTTATTTAGAAGATAAAGATTGGTATACTAAATTAGATAAAATAGATAAAAAGATTGATTTAATTAGCTTTACATTTAAAACATTATCATATTTATTATTTATAATGATATTTATATCAACACCATGTAGAGTGGTTGGTGATTCAATGAACCCCACATTTGAAACTGGGCAAAATATAATGTGTGGTAATTATTTCTTTAGTTCTCCAAATAAAGATGATGTAATCATTTTTGATGCTAGAAATGAAAATCATCAAATAGATGATGTATTTTATATTAAAAGAGTAGTAGCAAAGCCAGGCTCAAAAATTCATTTTGATTTTGATACATATGATATCTATGTAGATGATGTAAAAATTGAAACATTAAGTATAAATGAAATTAGAAAAATCAATAACTCAATTGATTTAGCTGATGAAGAAAATGATTATGTTGTACCAAAAAATAAATATTTAGTATTTGGTGATAATAGAGAAAGAAGTCAAGATTCAAGATCGTTTGGTTATATAGATAATAATCAAATATTTGGAAAAGTATTTTTAAGATTTTTCCCATTTGATAAATTTAAATTTTTTTAGTAGGTGATATTATGGCCGTAAGTAATCAATTTAATATTCAGTGGTTTCCAGGCCATATGGCAAAGGCTAAAAGAGAAATTAGTCAAATGATGAAGCTTGTAGATTTAGTAATAGAATTAAAGGATGCAAGAATTCCTTATTCATCTACAAATCCTATGATTAATGAAATCATTGGATCTAAACCTAGATTAATATTATTAAATAAAGCTGAAATGGCTGATAAAAAGATAACTAAAGATTGGATTAATTATTATAAAGATAATAATATTATTGCCTTAGATATTGATTCTATAACTGGTTATAATATTAAAAATATTATTCCATATGCTAAAATTGTATTAGCCGATGAATTCAAAAAAAGAGAAGCTAGGGGTATTAAAAAAACATCAATTCGTGCGATGATTTTAGGTATACCTAATGTAGGTAAATCTACATTAATTAATAAATTAGCTAAAAGAAAAGCTGTAAATGTAGGAGATAAACCAGGTGTAACTAAAACTCAATCATGGATTAAAATATCACCTGAATTAGATTTACTTGATACACCAGGTATTTTATGGCCAAAATTCGAAGATGAAATAGTTGGTATAAAGCTTGCGATGTGTGGCTCTATAAAAGATGATATTCTTGATTTAGAAGCATTATCAGTTAAGTCATTAGATTATTTAAAAGAAAATTATCCTGATAATTTAATGAATAGATATAATTTAGATAATATTGAAATTGATAGCCATGATTTATTAGAGGTTATTGCTAATAAAAGAGGCTGTATTCTAAAGGGTGGAATTCCTGATTTAGAAAGAGTAGAAAAATTAATTATGAATGAATTAAGGGATTTAAAGATTGGAAGGATGAGCTATGAAAAGCCAGAAGGAAGAAATTAATCTTTATAAATTTGAAGAAGAATTATATGATGAAGGCTTTAAAAATATATGCGGTGTAGATGAAGCAGGAAGAGGCCCTCTTGCAGGACCTGTAGTCGTTGCTGCATGTATATTACCTCCTTTTTTAAGAATTCCTGGAGTTAATGATTCTAAGCAGTTATCAGAGAAAAAAAGAGAAGAATTATATAAAATTATTGTTAAAAATGCTCTTGCATATAATGTAGTATTCATAAATGAGAAAATAATTGATGAATTAAATATTTATGAAGCGACTAAAAAAGGAATGCTTGATGCAATAAATGGACTTAAAATAGAACCTGATTATGTATTAATTGATGCAATGCCTTTATCTGAATTAAAAACTAATAATAAATCTATAATCCATGGTGATGCCTTATCAGCATCAATTGCAGCAGCATCTATATTAGCTAAGGTATCAAGAGATCATTATATGGAAAAAATGGATATAAAATATCCTAATTATGGTTTTAAGCATCATAAAGGATATGGAACAAAAATGCATTTAGAGGCATTAGAAAAATATGGTCCTTGTAAGATTCATAGAAGATCATTTGAACCAGTTGCTAAAGCATTACAAAAGACAAAGCAGCTATCATTAAATTTATTTGATGAAGATGATGATGGAGAATAAAATGAAAAAGGGTAGAGTTTTTAGCTTATTATTTTTAATTTCTAGTATATTTGTATTTGCATCATGTAAATCTAAAAGTTCATATGAAAAAATAGATGAAATTAAACCAGAATATAAAACAGATTATGTATTAATATCTAATAAAGGTATTACTAATTATAATAATTCAATGCAAATTAATTATTCCTCTACATATGAACTAGCTAATATGTTTTTATATAAAGATTATATGAGCGAAAAAATATTTGATGAAAATGGAAATCCTAAAGAGTTAACTTATTCATGTGATGATTCAAATGTATATGTAACAGCAAAAAATTATGATGCATCTGGTAATACAACAAATATATTTACTTTGACATATGATTTTGTTGAATCTATAGCAAATGTTAAAGATTGGTATATAGGTTCCCAGGATTTAGATTTATATTCTTTAGGCCAAACAGATATTCAATATATTTATTTTAAGGATATTGTTGAAGCTCATAAAAAAACTATTTATAGAGATCAAATTATAAATAGTGGATCTAATATACCTAAAATAGAAGATGTTTTAGAAAAATCAGATTCAGCTGGAAAGGTTTTAAAAGCATTTAATAATAAAATTGCATTTTCTAACCAATATTTATATATTAATAATAATGATAAATATGTTGTTTTAAAAACAGAAGAATTAAATCCTGATAAAATATACAATAAATTAGATATGCAATTTGTATTCAAATATGATGAAGTAAATGATGATTATTTATATATAGGATATTCAATTGGAGATGTAATTTCTATTGTTCCTATAATTCATCAATTCTGAAAACTAATATAATTATAGTATAGAAAACGCCTTCATTTTGAGGGCGTTTATTTTATCAAAAAAAAGTTAAAAAATCATAAAATAATATATATTATATATATTTTATAATAGGATAGAGATTTTTTTAATCTTGACATCTAATATAAATTGAAATAAGATATGAAAAAGTGAGGAGGTATTAATATGAAAAAGGTTATCATAGTTGAGTCTCCAAGCAAATCTCATACTATAGAGTCATACTTAGGTGACAATTATTTAGTATTATCATCTAAGGGTCATATTTCAGATTTGACTACTACAGGTAAGGATGGTCTTGGTATCGATATTGAAAATGGATTTAAGCCAACTTATAAAATAATACCTCAAAAGGTTAAATTAGTTGAAGAATTAAAGAAAGCATGTAAGGGTAATAAGGTTTATCTTGCAACCGACCCCGACCGTGAAGGAGAGGCTATTGCATACCACTTAGCTCAAACTTTAGGTTTAGATTTATCAGATGATAATAGAATTGAATTCCATGAAATTACTAAGCCTGCAGTAGAGGCAGCTTTAGCAACGCCACATAAGATTGATATAAATATGTTTAAAAGCCAAGAGGCTAGAAGATTAACAGATAGAATAATTGGATTTAAATTATCTAAATTATTACAAAGAAAAATTAAATCCCCTAGTGCAGGACGTGTTCAATCAGTAGCATTAATGCTAATAGTTGATTTAGAAAAAGAAATTAAATCATTTGTTCCTGTTAAATATTATGAGATGGAAGCTTTATTTGGTTCATTTAAATTAAAGCTTGAATCTATTAATGGAGTTAAAATTGATTCTAAAAATAGAATATTAGATAGAAGTGTATTAGAAAACTTAAAACAAAGATTACAATCATTTGTTGTATCAGATATTCAAACTAAAAAGATTAATCGTCAATCAAATCCTACATATACAACATCTACATTAGAACAAGATGCCTTAAATAAATTAAATTTTGATGCATCTAGGACTATGAGAATAGCTCAAAGCTTATATGAAGGTAAAAAGATTGGTAATGAATTACATGGTTTAATTACATATATGCGTACCGATTCAACAAGACTTGCTACAAGCTTTGTTAAAGAATGTGGAGATTATATTTTAGCTAAATATGGTCCTAAATATTTAGGTACAGTTAAAAATAGAAATCAAAAGGGTATGCAAGATGCACATGAAGGTATTAGACCTACATCAATTGAAAGAACACCAGATTCTATAAAAAATTATTTAACTGAAGAAGAATATAAGATTTATAAATTAATATATAATAGAACTCTTGCTTCGCTTATGAGTAATGCAATATTTGCACAAACAACAGTGGAATTTACTAATACTGATTCTACATGGCAAACATCAGGTTCTGAATTAATTTTCGATGGATACCTTAAGGTATATGGTAAGTCTGATGAGGATAAAAATTCTTTATTACCTGTATTTAATCTAAATGAATCATATAATGCTTTAGAAATTAATATATTAGATAAAGAAACAGAACCTAAAAAGAGATATACAGAAGCATCTTTAATTAAAGAAATGGAAGATTTAGGTATAGGTAGACCATCTACATATGCACAAATTATTCAAACTTTAAAAGATCCAAAGAGAGCTTATGTTAAGGTTGTAAAAAAGAGCTTAATTCCAACTGAACAAGGTATATTAACAACTGAAAAGCTTCAAGAATTTTTCTCTGATATTATAAATGTTAAATATACAGCTAATATGGAAGCAAATCTAGATGATATTGCATCAGGTAATGTAGATGAAGTAAAAGAATTATCTGATTTCTATAATAGCTTTAAGCCTCTATATGATATTGCAAGTAAAAATATGGATGCTAAATATCCTATAATGACTGATGAGGTATGTCCAATTTGTGGAAATCCTATAGTTATTAAATATGGTAAATTTGGTGAATTTAAATCTTGTAGTAATTATCCTCAATGTAAATATATTGTAAAGGAAGAAGAGAATTCTCCTAAGGATACTGGTATTTTATGTCCTAATTGTAAGAGTCATAATTTATTTATGAGAGTTGCAAAAACAGGAAAGAATAAAGGTAATATTTTCTATTCTTGTGAGAATTTTAGAAAATGTAAAACAATTTATAATGATGAACCAACAAATGAATTATGTCCTTATTGCTCATCAATGATGTTAAAAGATAAGGATGGAAATCTTTATTGCTCTAATAAGTGCCAAGAAGAAAAGGCTGAAACATTCATTTGTCCTACATGTAAGACTGGTCATTTATTATTAAGAGTAGCTCAAAGAGGAAAAAATAAGGGTAATAAATTCTATGCTTGTTCAAATTTCCCTAAGTGTAAGGCAATATTCAATGATGAACCAACAAATGAATTATGTCCTAAATGTAATTCTATTATGCTAAAGGCAAAGGATGGATCATTGTATTGTTCAAATAAATGTGATTCAAAGCCTGAGGTTAAAATTGTAAAACCAAACGAGGATACTTTTGATAATAATATAGTTGTAATATGTCCTAAATGTAATAAGGGTCATATTGTAAAAAGAGTAGCTAGATTTGGACAAAACCAAGGTAACACATTCTATGGATGCTCTAATTATCCAAAATGTAAGAATATTATTTCTGCAGATGAATATAATAAATTAAAAGATAATACAAAATAGGCTTAAAAATAGCCTATTTTTGTTTTTGTTTTTATATTATTTATGATATAATCTTTTTGATGCGTGGTGATTTAAGTGGGATTCTTTGATTTATTTAGAAGAAAAGATAAAAAGAAAAAAGAAAAATATAA
>CAMOUB010000045.1 GCA_946626345.1 uncultured Caryophanales bacterium
GCTAAGAAGGTTGTTATTTCAGCTCCAGCTGGAAATGATTTACCTACAATCGTATATGGTGTTAATGAAAAGACATTAACTAAGAATGATACAATCATTTCTGCTGCATCATGTACAACTAACTGTTTAGCTCCTATGGCTAAAGCATTAAATGACTATGCTCCAATTCAATCTGGTATCATGTCAACAATTCATGCTTATACAGGAGATCAAATGATTCTTGATGGACCACATAGAAAAGGTGATTTAAGAAGAGCTAGAGCAGGTGCTGCTAATATCGTACCTAACTCAACTGGTGCTGCTAAGGCAATCGGTCTAGTTATTCCTGAATTAAATGGTAAGTTAATTGGTTCTGCACAAAGAGTTCCAGTTCCTACAGGTTCAACTACAATCTTAACTGCAGTAGTTAAGAAAGACAACGTTACAGTTGATGAAATCAATGCTGCAATGAAGGCTCAAGCTTCTCAATCATTTGGTTACAATACTGACCCAATCGTTTCATCTGATGTTATCGGTATGAGATTTGGTTCATTATTCGATGCTACTCAAACAATGGTATCAAAGATTGCTGATGGTTTATTTGAAGTTCAAGTTGTTTCTTGGTATGACAACGAAAATTCATACACTAGCCAAATGGTTAGAACTATCAAGTATTTCGCTGAATTAAAGTAATATTTGATTTAAAACCCGGTTTTCCGGGTTTTTTTTGACTCTTAATTATTATAATGATACAATATAAAATAGTGGGGAGTTGAGAATATGGATTTAAGCTTAGATCATGGATTAAATGAAAAAGAGGTTGCTAAGTTTACTCAAATTATTACAACTGATAAAATGAGCATAGCTGGATTTAAATCTAAAAATGGTAATGAACTTGTAAGATTTAGTCATTCTCATGATTCTTATGAATTTGTTATTCCTTTAACTACAATTCCTCTTTTAAAACACCATGATTATTTTTGTGTGGGTGAGGTAGGATATTGCTACCCCGTAAACCCTAATGAAATACATGGACTTGAATTTGAATTAAAATCAAATGTTGTATCAATTGTAATTAATAAAGACTATTTAAATGATATAAAAGATGAAATGGGATATAATGATTTTCTTTTTAAAAGAAAATTTTTAATACCCAAAGAATTATTTGATTTAATATGGGAATATAGAATAAAAGAGGATAATAATTTATCATATAAAATTGTTAAATCTTTAATTTTAGGTGGAGCAAAAAGCTTTGATGCAAAAGGTATACACGCAGCTAAATATTTTGTTAATGTTAGAGAAAGTATTAGTTATTTAATGAATAATTATACAAATCCAAATTTAACAATTGAAGAACTTGCAAGCCATTCTAATTATTCTTATACATATTTTACAAAAGTATTTAAAAAATATATGAATGATACACCTATTAATCATCTTAATAAATTAAGATTATCAAGAGCTAAAGAATTAATGGGTGATGAATCATTATCACTAGATGAAATATCTATGTTATCAGGATATAAAAATAATTCGAGTTTTACCGAAGCTTTTAAAAGATTAGTCGGAATAAACCCACTAACATATCGTAAAAATTTTATTAAGAATATAAATTTTAATATTTTTTACAAAAAAATGTGAAATTATTGAAAAATATGTTATAATGACGTTATGGGAGATAAAAAGTAGGGATAATAAAGGTGTCATACTCTTTTATTACCTAACGATTTAGAGAACCTTGGTCTTTACTAGGGTTCTTTTTTCTTTTATAATAATTTTGAGGTATTTATATGGAATGGATAGATTTTATAAATGAAGAAAGAGAAAAACCATATTATAAAAAATTAAAAGAATTAGTTGATAATGAATATAATAATTATTTATGTCATCCTGATTATGAAAATATATTTAACGCATTTAAATTAACTAATATAGATAATCTAAAGGTTGTTATACTAGGTCAAGATCCTTATCATGAGCCAAACCAAGCTCATGGACTTGCCTTTTCTGTATTATGTAAAAAGCTTCCACCTTCTTTAATAAATATATATAAGGAAATGGAAACTGATTTAAATGTTAAAATAGATCAAGATGGAAACCTAGATTATCTAGCAAAACAAGGTGTATTATTATTAAATACAACACTAACTGTAAGAGATGGTTATGCATATTCACACAAAAATTTTGGCTGGGATATTTTTACAGATAATGTAATATCTTATATTAATAATATTGATAGACCTATTGTCTTTATATTATGGGGTGCACCTGCTCAAAAAAAGAAGAAATTATTAAATAATCCAAAACATTTAATAATAGAATCACCTCATCCATCTCCGCTTTCATCGTATAGAGGATTTTTTGGTTCTAAGCCATTTTCAAAAACTAATGATTTCTTAATTAAAAATAATATTAAACCAATTAATTGGACTAAATAGAGGTAATAATATGGAAATGAAAGAAAAGAAAATAGATTCAAATTTAATATATGATGGAAAAATATTAAAGCTTGTTAATGATAAGGTTATCTGTCCTAATGGAAATGAAGCATATAGAGAGATTGTTAAACATAATGGTGGTGCTGCAGTATTAGTAGTTACAGAAGATAAAAAGATATTATTAATAAAACAATATAGATATGCATATGATGAAATAATTTATGAAATACCTGCAGGTAAATTAGAAAAGAACGAAGACCCATATGTGGCTGCCAAAAGAGAATTAGAAGAAGAAACAGGAAATGTAGCTGATACATTAGAGCCTCTTGGTATAATTTATCCTACATGCGGATATTCTAATGAAAAAATATATCTATATTTAGCTTTAAATATAAAACCTGGTAAGATGAATTTAGATGAAGATGAAGTTATTGAAAGTGTATATTTAGATTTATCTGAGGTTAAAAAATTAATTTTAAATAATGAAATTAAAGATGCTAAAACAATTTGTGCAATTTCAAATTATTTATTAAAATACGAAAAATAATTAAAAAAATTAATTTAAATGGTAGAAAATATTAATTTCTATCATTTTTCTTTATCGTTAAAATTAATTATATTAATCACACGATTAAAAAAATTAATAAATAATGTTGACATATTTTAATTTAAGATTATAATTATAGATGTAAGAGGTGAAAAGAAATGAAAAAGAATGTAATAGGATATTGTCCAATATGTAATGATAAATTAATCGCAAAAACACTAAGATGTGATAAGTGCGATACTGAAATAACAGGAGAATTTAATCTATCTCCATTTGATTACTTATCTAAAGAACAATTAGATTTTGCGTTAGTATTTATTAAATGTGAAGGTAATATTAAAGCAATTGAAAAAAACTTAAATATTAGCTATCCTACAGTTAAGAAAAATATTGATGATTTAATTAGTGCTTTAGGTATGAATAATGTTACAGAAATAAATGTAGAAGAAAATAATAATTATTCTAGAGAAGAAGTTAGAAAAATGCTAAAGAATGGAGAAATCTCATTTGAAGAAGCAGAGAAATTATTAGGAGGTTTATAATGAAAAAGGATTATTTAAAAAGACTAGAAGAAGAACTTTCTAAGGTTAATGCTAAGCATAAAGATGAAATATTAGAAAAATATAAAAAAAGATATGATTTTGGCCTTGAATCTGGTCTTAAAGATGATGAAATAGAACAAATGCTAGGAGACCCTGAAGAGGTTGCTAAAAAGTATAAGGGTGAAGATCCTTTTACAAATGATGGATACAATAAAAATTACAATATGAAAGTTAAAACTGTAAGTGATGATATTGTAATAAAAAGAACTAATGATTCTAAAGTACATATTTTCTTTGATGATTGTAATCCTGATATGTATAATGTGAAAAACAATAGTGATGGTATTATTATAGACTATCCTAAAACAAAATATTTCAGCTTTAATAGAAAAAAAGGTGGAATTATAACTATAGAAATTCCAAGTGAAAGAAAATTCTTTGAAGCATCAATTCAATCTGCATCAGGTGATATAAAAATTGATTATCTAAATGCAAAAAAAATGGAAATAGCAATCGCATCAAGCGATGTAGTAATTCATAAAATAGAAGGAGAATCTATAAGATTAAATACAGTATCAGGTGAGATTTTTATTGATAAAGCTAATGCTTCAAAGCAAATTACAGTTGCATCTGTATCAGGTGATATAGAAGCTAATTATATTGATTCAAAATTATTAATTGTTGATACAGTATCAGGCGATGCAACTATAAAAGAAAATACAGGTGGACTTAAAACATCATCTGTATCAGGTGAAGTTTATGTTAATGGAATTGAATGTGGAAATATTAAAAATTATTGGAAAGGAATGTTTAAAAAATGAGCTTAAAAAATAGAATTATAAGTATTACACCAATGGTGTGCTTAATTATATATTTAACAGTAGGATTTGTATGGAATATATGGCATCCAACATGGGCAGTATTTTTCTTAATAATTATTGTACCAGTAGTATTAAATTCTAATCTTGCAAAGGTTATATACCCACTTGTTTGTATAGCAATTTATTTAGTTATTGGATTTGTATGGCATTATTGGCATCCTGCATGGATTATATTTTTAACAATTCCTGTATACTATACTTTATTTGAACCATACCTTGTAAAAAAGAAGAAAAAAAGAATAGAAGTAGTTGAAAATGATTAATTAATTGTGACCTTTATTTTAGGTCACTTTTAATTTTTAAAAGAGTATATAAAATACAATAAAAATGGAGTTTTTAATATATATTAAAGTTTTTTTAAAATAAATTGTTAAAAAATAGAAAAAATACTTATTTTTTCCTTTTTTGATTACTTTTTTTATGTTATCATAAAAATATAGTGTTTTTAGGAGATGATTAGCATGAATAAAAATATAGTTTATCTTTCATTTCTTGAAGGAGATAATGAAAAGGCTAAGGATGTGTTAAAAGGATTAAATCAAAATGGATTTATTACTAAAACAACAACACCTGATGGAGATTATGATAAAAAAGTTAGAGTAGCACTTTTAAGAGCTGATGCAGTAATTATTGCCCTAAGTGAACAAACTCTAAAAAATGATGATTTCTTTGGCCATCTAGAGATTGCTAAAAAATATAATAGAACATCAACACCAATGGTTTTCTTAATTCTTGATGAATCAATTGATGATTTATATGACAAGATTTATGCTGATGAATCATATAGTGATGATGCATTAATTAGAGCTGATGATTTTAGAGATGAATTAATGACAAAAAATTACATTACATATGATGCAAATGTAATTAATAATTTAAAGAATAAATTAGTTGAATTAGGATTAGTTCCTTATCAAAATTCAAATAATGAAACTGAAGAAAAAGTTGAAAAGGTAGAAGTAAAGCCTGAAGATGTTAAGACTGAATCTTCTAATACAGAAAAAACTAATGAAGAAACTATAGATGTAACTAAAGATGAAGCAATAGAAGTTAAATCTGAAGAAGAAATAGTTGAGATTAAGGAAGAAGAATCTAAACCAAGAGAAGAAAAGATTTTTATTCCTGAGGTTAAGCCTATTAGAAATGATGAAACTAAGGAATCTGAAAAGCAATTAACAGCATTAGAAGAGGTTAAACAAATTTTAACTAATAATGATGTTAAGCATGAAGAAAATATTGTTGCCTTAAAGAAGGCTCCTAAGATTAATGAAGATTTCTTAAAGCAAGCAATTGATAAATTTAACCAACAAAAATATTTAGAATCATATGAAATATTTATGAGAACTGAAGATCATCCTACAGCAATGCAATATATTGCATACCTATATTTAATGGGGCTTGGTGTAGATAAGGATGAACAAGAAGCTTTTAATTGGTATAAAAAAGCAGTTGATAATGATAACAAGGATGCATATTTTGGTTTAGCTGAATGTTATTATTATGCAATTGGTACAAGAAAAGATGATGTATTAGCATTAAAATATTATAAGCTACCTGCTGATTTAGGTGATAGAGATGCCCTATATAGATTAGCTAATGTATATTTCTATGGTCAAGGTGAAGCACAAGATTATAGTCAAGCATTTAAAATCTATAAAAATAATTTTGCTGACGAACCTGAAGCAATCTATAATTTAGGCTTCATGTATTATAATGGCTTAGGAACTGATGTAGATAAGAAAAAAGCATTTGAAATGTTTAAGCTTGCTGCAACAAAAGGTAATTCTAAAGCATATAATGATTTAGCTAATATGTATTTTTTAGGTGAAGAAGTTGACCAAAATTATGCTCAAGCATTTAAATATTATGCACAAGCTGCAAAATTAGGCGAGGATGCTGCAAGCTACAATTTAGCTGAATGTTATTTCTATGGTACAGGTATTAAGGTTGATAGAAAGAAAGCAATCTTATTCTATAAGAAAGCAGCAAGCCAAGGCTCATCAGATGCTGAATATAAACTAGGCTTATTATCAGATGCTGGAGATGATGTTGAATTATCTTATGATGAAGCATTTAAATGGTACAAAAGAGCTGCAGAGCAAGGTCATCCTTTAGCTGAAAAGAAAATTGCTGATCACTATTATTTTGGTTATGGTGTTAAGCCTGATAAAGAAGAAGCATTTAAGTGGTATTTACAAGCTGCAAAGCATGGTAACACAGATGCAATGCTTGAGGTTGCTTGGTGCTATAGAGGCGGAGTAGGCGTTACTGAAAATCCTGAAGAAGCATTCAATTGGTTTGCAATTGCTGCACAAAGAGATAACGATAAAGCCCTAAATTGCTTAGGTGATTGTTATTCACTAGGTATTGGTGTTGAAGCAGATTCAACTAAAGCATTTGAAAGCTATAAAAAAGCTGCAGACATAGGCTCTGAGCTTGGTGAATTAAATTTAGGTAAATGCTATTATAATGGTACAGGAGTTGAAAGAGACTACAAGATGGCAGCTAGATGGTATGAAAAGGCTGCAATGAAAGAACAAGTAGAAGCTCAATTCTTATTAGCTAAATTATATTATGATGGATTTATTGGACAAGATTACACAAAGGCTATGAGCTGGTTTAAACGTTCAGCTAAAAATGATTATGGTCCTGCATATTATATGATTGCACACTGCTATCAATATGGTCTTGGTGTAAAAGAAAATAAAGATGCTGCCTTAAATAACTTAAAGGAAGCAGCAGACTTAGGTGACGAATTAGCATTATATGACCTAGGTGATCACTATAGCGCATTAGGTGATAAAACAAAAGCATTTGAGTATTATGAAGAAGCATCTAATAAAGGATTCTCTACCGCAACATTAAAATTAGCATGGTGCTATTATAATGGATTTGGTATTGATTCTGATAGAGATTATTCTTATGATTTAGCATATAAATTAGCTGAAGCTGGATATGAAGATGCTAAGAAATTTATAAGAAAATATTTTAACGAAGAAGTATAACAAAAAGACTCTTGTAATTTTATTTTACAAGAGCCTTTTATTTTATTATAGGACTAGATTGTTCATTTTTTAATAAATTAATATCATAGATATTATCTAATATTTTTGATATCTTTAATTCTATATCAAAGATATCATTTATACCTTCTTTAATATTAGTATAAATATTAACGTTTTTCTTTAAAGAATTTAAATATTCTTTACCTTTATTATTAAATCCTAATACTCTAATAAAGTTAATATCTTTTTCATTTATTTCATTAATATATTTCTTTTTAATATTAAATAAAATATAATCTAGCATTCTTTTAATTCTTGTTTCTGTATATCTTTTAGATACTAAAGAAGATATAAACTCCTTTAATGAATCATATTTATAAACATCCTTGATTTTATTTTCTAATCCTTCATCTACTAAAAATATTTCTTTTAATTCATTATTTGATTTATTTAATATTTCATATTTTAAATATTTAAATAATTTAGCTTCATCTAATATTTTATCTTTATCTTTAGCAACAAAAGAAGGACAATATTCATTCATCTTAGATAAATTTAATCTAATAGATTTAGCACTAGAATATTTATTAGATAAATAAGAATCTAGATAATCATTACCTTCTCTTTTAATAGTCTTTAAATTAATATTATATTTTTTATCCTTTATAGATTTATAATAAAAAAATCCTAATACATCATTTGATTTAAATGGTAATTGATTTAATGATGATACCTTATAAGATATTCCATCACTTAAATTTATTTTATCTTGCATAAACTCTTTATAATATTTTTCATATAAGCTAATATTATTTTCTTCACTACCAATTAATATTTCATTAATATTACATAAATTTAAGAACTTAATATTATTATTAGCATAAATATCAGCTCTTTCTAATGTATATACAAAGGGTAGTTCAATTACTAAATCGTAGCCTAAATCTAGGGCTTGTTTAGTCTTTGTAAATTTATCAAAAATTGATAAATCTCCTCGCATTGTAAATGATGATGATATTATTAATATTTTTAAATCAGAATTTATATTACTAAAATGATATACATGACCATTATGTAATGGATTATATTCAGCTATTATTCCTGTTATTTTCAAAAATATCACCACCTACTAAAAAATTATACAATATTTAATTTAATAATTAAATATCTTTTAAATTATGATATAATTAATTCAAGTGAGGTTTTTTTATGAGTGAGTGGAATTTAAAATTATTTTATGAATCAGAAGAAGCATTTGAAAAAGATTTTAATATGCTTAATTTAGATATTAAGGATTTAGTTAATTTAAAGGGTAAATTAAATAATCCTGAAGGATTAATTGAATATGCAAAAATAAATAGAAGATTAGATTCAAGATTATCAAATGTATATATTTATGCTTCAATGGCACATGACCTAAATCAAAAGGATTTAGTTGCATCAAAAAGATTCCAAAAGGTATATTCAAAATATATGGAAGTTATATCTGCAGCATCTTTTGTTGATCCTGAGATATTAAAGAATAAAAAAGAAGATGTATTAAAATGGTGTGATTCATTTGAAGAATTGAAGCCTTTAAAATATGGTATTTCAAATTTATTTAGATTAAATAGATTTGTAAAAACTGCTAAAGTAGAAGCAATTATGGCAAACTATAATGAGGCAACACAAGGATATATTTCTTTATATGATAATTTAGTTGTTGCAGATAAAACTCCTGCAACTGCAACATTAACAGATGGAAAAGAAATAGAAGTATCAATGGCTAATTATACATATTTACTTGGTACACTTAAAAACCAAGAAGATAGAAGAATTGTATTTGAGGCTTTATATAATTATTATGAATTACATAAAAAGACATTAGCTCAAATTTATAAAGGTATTATGGCAGGAGAATTAGCAGAAGCTAAAAATAGAGGCTATAAATCTATATTAGAATCAAAATTATATTCTAATAATATTGATAAAAAAGTTTATACATCTTTAGTATCTGTTGCAAGAAACTATAATCAACCATTAAAGAGATATTATAAATTAAGAAAGAAATATTTTGGATTAAAAGAATTACATACTTATGATAGAATGCTAAAGTTTAGAACTTCTAATAAGGTATATACATATGAAGAATCAAAAAGATTAGTATTAGAAGCAGATAAGAAATTAGGAGAAGATTTCTATAATAAGGCTAAAGAAGTAATGGCTGATGGTAGAGTATCTGTATATCCTAAGGATGGAAAATCTACAGGTGCTTATTCTAATTCGACATATGAAAAGGGCACAATCATAATGCTAAATCATACTGATGACTTAAATTCAGCATTTACATTAGCACATGAGGCAGGTCATTCAATTCATTCTATGTATTCAATAGAATCACAACCATATGAGACATATAATTATACAATATTTGTAGCCGAGGTAGCATCTACATTTAATGAAGCTAGATTTTTAGATTATATGATGGAAAATACAACTGATAAGAATGAAAGAATTGTATTATTACAAGAAGCAATAGATGGATTAGTAGCTACATTCTATCGTCAAACATTATTTGCAGATTACGAGCTTCAAGCTCATACAGTATATGAAAAAGGCGAAGTTATTGATGAAGAAGTATTATCTAATATAATGAAAGATTTATATAAGAAATATTATGGTATTGACCTAGATACAGAAGAATTAAAGAAATATGTATGGGCATATATTCCACATTTATTCCATTCACCATTTTATGTATATCAATATGCAACATCATACGCAACAAGCCAAGCTATTTATATGAATGTTAAAAATAATGAGCCAGGTGCATTTGATGCATATATTAATTTATTAAAATCAGGTGGCTCTAATTATCCTGTTGAATTAATTAAAGAGGCTGGCGTTGATTTAACTAAAAAAGATGCGTTTATGGCAGTAGTTAATCGTTTAGATGAATTAGTTACAATGCTTGAAAAAGAATTATATGAAGATTAATTTAGATATTAATTTAGGAATTAATAATTCTATAAATAAATTATATGAAAAAGAAATAATAAAAGAAGATACTATTATAATTATCCCTGTTATTGATAACTTAGATTCTATTTTAAAAATCAGGGATAATTATAAAAATAAATTAATATTAGTTTTATATGAAAATTTATCTTCAAAAATTAATGATTATAATAATATTGAATTAATAACTATTCCTAATATGATGAATAAAGAAGATATTAAATATATGGCATCAGATATAAAAGAAGAATTTAGTGATGCTTATATATTTGATTTATATGATAATAAATATTTAGAATCATATTATACTGATATTGCTAAAGATATTTATAAAAATAATCAAGGCTATAATAAAATATATATTCCATATAATGGTTCTAGTTGCTTAGGCCTTATTAAGTATTTTAAAATAGCTACAGATTTAGATGTAATACTAATTAGCGATAATGAAATTAAAAATATAGAATATGATTTAAAAATATCTAAAAAAGAAGAAATTGATGATGAAAATTCTATAGTTATTTCTTTTTAAAATAATATAATTATTTTCTTGATTAAAAAAGGTAATTATGATATTATAATTTAGAAATAACTTTAAGATAGTCCAGAGAGGCTAACAAGATATAGATAATAATTTTTATGATGTAATTGCATCCTTTTATTGTACCTATGCTTCTAGTCCTTGGATTAGAAGCTTATTTTTTTGGAGGTAAAAATGAGAGGATTAATAACACTTAAAGAATTAAAAACTGAAAAAATATTAGAATTAATAAAGTATGCTGAAAAGCTTAAAAAAGGATTTAGAATTTCATATCCTGATAAGAAGATTGCAACTTTATTTTTTGAAAACTCAACTCGTACACATTATTCATTCCAAGTTGCACTTATGAATTTAGGTATCTCTATTATTGATTTAAACGCAGATACATCTAGTGTAAGAAAGGGTGAAACATTATATGATACAGTTAGAACATTTGAGGCTTTGGGTGTTGATGGTGTAATTATCCGTCACAGCAAGGATGAATATTATAATGATTTAAAGAATATTCAAATTCCTATTTTTAATGCTGGTGATGGTGCAGGTAGCCATCCTACTCAAAGCCTTTTAGATTTAATGACTATTCATGAAGAATTTGGACATTTTAAAGGATTAAAGTGCTGTATTGTAGGTGATATTTCTCACTCAAGAGTTGCACATACAAATATTGAAATAATGGAACGCTTAGGAATGGAAGTATATATTTCAGGCCCTGAGGAATTTAATGATCATTCAGCTAAATGGATTCCATTTGATGATGCAGTTAAAAATATGGATATTGTAATGCTTCTAAGAGTTCAATTTGAACGTCATAAAGAAAAGATGAAAATGACAGTAGAAGAATACCATGAAAAATATGGTTTAACTGTTGAAAGAATGAATCAAATGAAAGAAAATGCAATTATTATGCATCCAGCTCCAATTAATAGAGGTGTTGAGATAGCTGATGAGGTTGCAGAATGTAAAAAATCTAGAATATATAAACAAATGACTAATGGTGTT
>CAMOUB010000046.1 GCA_946626345.1 uncultured Caryophanales bacterium
TTGATGTTGAAACTAACGTTGTTATTGGTAAGACATTAACAATTGATGAATTATTCGATATGGGCTATGAGGCTGTATTTGTTGGCTCAGGTGCTGGTTTACCTAATTTCATGAATATCCCTGGTGAAGCATTAAAGGGTGTATATTCAGCTAATGAATTCTTAACAAGAAGTAATTTAATGAAAGCATATAAAGAAAATCCTGATACACCTATTATGAAAGGTGGAGAGGTAATCGTAGTTGGTGGTGGTAACGTTGCAATGGACGCTGCAAGAACTGCCCTACGTTTAGGTGCTGATAAGGTACATATCGTATACCGTCGTTCTATGGAAGAATTACCTGCTAGAAAAGAAGAGGTAGAACATGCTATGGAAGAAGGCATCGAATTCAATTTATTATGTAACCCAGTTGAAATTTTAGGCTATGAAAATAAAGATGATAAAAGAGATCCTAAAAATGGCTTCGTAACTGGTGTTAAATGTATAAAGATGCAACTTGGTGAGCCTGATGAAAAGGGAAGAAGACGTCCTGTTGCAATTCCTGGTTCTGAATTTGTAATTAACGCAACTGCAGTAATCATTTCAATTGGTACATCACCTAACCCATTAATCAAGAATACAACTAAGGGCTTAGATGTAAATAACCATGGTGGTATTATTGTTAACGAAGAAGGCTTAACATCAAGAGAAGCAGTATATGCTGGTGGAGATGCTGTAACAGGTGCTGCAACAGTTATTTCAGCAATGGGTGCTGGTAAGGTTGCTGCTGCTGCAATTGACAAATATCTTGCAAATAAGTAATTTATTTTATTTATAAAATTATAAAAAAATAATTTAAAAATTCATAAATTAAGTGCTGTTTTAAAATAAAACGGCATTTTTTTTATATTTTTACTAATTTTTATTAAAATAATAAGTATTTTAATTTGTATTCTATTATGATATAATCTAAAATGTATATATTTTTAGACCCCTAGTGGTATATTTATAAAATTTTATTTAACTTTAATCAAGTTATTTAGAATTTTAAGTAAGCTTCTTATTACGAGTAATAAGAAATTATAAAAAATTATTGGAGGACAAGATGAAAGAGACACTAACATATAAGATATTAAATGCTCATAAGGTTTCTGAAGATTTAGAGAACAATAAGATGAGTATTAAAATTGATCAAACATTAACTCAAGATGCAACAGGTACAATGGCATATCTTGAATTCATTAGCTTTGGACTAGATAAGGTTAAAACTGACCTATCTGTAAGCTATGTTGATCATAATACATTACAAAATGGTTTTATGAATGCTGATGACCATAAATTCTTACAAACAGTTGCAGATAAATATGGTATTGTATTCTCTAAAGCAGGAAATGGTATTTGCCACCAAGTTAACCTTGAAAGATTTGCAGTACCAGGAAGAACTATTTTAGGTTCAGATTCACATACTCCAACATCTTCAGGTGTTGGTGCCCTTGCTATTGGTGCAGGTGGACTTGATGTTGCTTGTGCAATGGCTGGTATGCCTTTTACAATTGTAAGACCAAAAGTTGTTGGTGTTAAATTAGTAAATAAATTAAGAGATGGTGTATCTGCAAAGGATATCATCATTGCCCTACTTGGTATTATGACAGTTAAGGGTGGAGTAAATAAGGTTATTGAATATTATGGTGATGGTGTTAAAACATTAACAGTACCTGAACGTGCAACTATTTGTAATATGGGTGCTGAACTTGGTGCTACCTCATCTGTATTCCCATCTGATGAAGTAACTAAAGAATTCTTAAGATTACAAAAAAGAGAAGAAGACTATAAGCCTCTATCTGCTGATGAGGGCTGTCAATATGATGAAAATATCACAATCGATTTAGCTGGTCTTGAGCCTATGGCATCTTGTCCTAATTCACCAGATGCAGCTAAAAAGGTATCTGAATTAAAGGATATAAAGGTTGACCAAGTATTAATTGGTTCTTGTACAAACTCAAGCTATTATGATTTTGTTAAGGTAGCATCTATTTTAAAAGGTAAAAAGGTACATAAGGATGTATCTTTAGGTATTGCACCTGGTTCTCAACAAGTATTACAAATGATTACTAAAAATGGTATTTTAGATATTTTACTTGAAGCTGGAGCTAGAATCTTAGAATCAGCTTGTGGACCATGTATTGGTATGGGACAATCTCCTGCAACTAATGCAGTATCTTTAAGAACATTTAACCGTAACTTCTATGGTAGAAGTGGTACAAATTCAGCACAAGTATATTTAGTATCTCCTGAGGTTGCAGCATTATCTGCAGTAAATGGATATATATCAAATCCATTAGGATGTAAGGTATTAGGTGAATTCTCATTAGATGTTGATTATCCAAAATGTGATAGCTTATTATATAAGCCAGAATTCAAATCAGAAATTGTAATGGGACCAAATATTAAACCATTACCTAAATTTAAGCCAATTGGTAGAAAATTTGATGCTAAGGTAATGATTTCTTTAGAAGATAATATTACAACTGATCATATTATGCCAGCTGGTGCTAAGGTATTACCTTATAGATCTAATATTGAAAAGATTTCAGAATTCGTATTCTCAAATATTGATGAAGGATTCTCTAAGCGTTGTTTAGATAATAACGGTGGTGTAATTGTTGCAAAACAAAATTATGGTCAAGGATCAAGCCGTGAGCATGCTGCAATAGCTCCTAGATATTTAGGTATTAAGGCTGTTATAGCTGCATCATTTGCTAGAATTCATAAAAAGAACTTAATCAATTTTGGTATATTACCAATTGAATTAGATATCAAAGCTGATTTATTTGATGAAATAGAAGTTTCATATGATAGAACAAGAATTTGTGTTACAAATAAGACTAAACATGAAACTTATGAAAAAATGAATGATTTAACTGATGAAGAATATAACCTAATTGAGGTTGGAGGCTTGTTAAATACATTCTAGAAAGGATTTACCATGAATGAATTTTTACAAGAAAAATATAATGATTTATTAAATGAAGAATCAATTGATTCTGAATTATATGATAAATATGATGTAAAAAGAGGACTTAGAAATAATAATGGTACAGGCGTACTTGTAGGTTTAACAAGAGTTGCAGAAGTATCAGGATATACTGTAGAAGATAATCAAAAGAAACCAAAGAAAGGTAATCTATATTACCGTGGAATTGATGTCAGCAAGGTAGCTGAATTATCAAAGGGTGATTTTGGTTATGAAAATACATGCTTCTTATTATTATTCGGACATTATCCTAATAAGACAGAATCAAAATTATTTAAAGGAATATTAAGCGAAGAATATAACCTACCTGTAGGCTTCTTGGAAAATATTATTTTAAAGAATCCTTCTAAATCTTTAATGAATCATATTACAAGATGTATATTATCATTATATTCATTTGATGAAACACCTGATGATATTGATGGATTTGAAATGATATTAAAGGGAATATCTTTAATAGCTAAAATGCCAGCAATTATAAGCTATTCACTACAAGCAAAAACACATTATCTTGATAATGATTCATTACATATTCATTATCCTAAGAAAGAATATTCATTTGCTGAAAATATCTTATATCTATCAAGAAATGATGGTAAATTTACTGAACTTGAAGCAAAAACTCTAGATATGTGTTTAATAGTTCATGCTGACCATGGTGGAGGAAACAATAGTGCCTTTGTTGGTACAGTAGTTGCATCTACACTAACTGATATTTATTCAATGCTTGCAGCATCTATGGCATCATTAAAGGGTCCACGTCATGGTGGAGCTAATATGGCAAACCTAGATATGATGTCTGCAGTAATTGATGAAATTGGATTAGAACCTACTGATGATGAAATTAAAGATGTAATTAATAGAATATTAGATAAGAAATTCTATGATAATACAGGCTTAATTTATGGTATAGGTCATGCAATTTATACATTATCAGATCCAAGAACTGAATTATTAAGAGAAACAGCTAAAGCATTATCTGTTGAAAAGAAATCTAAGAAATTTGACCTATATTCTCGTTTTGAGAAGATTGCTATTAAATTATTAGAAGAAAGAAAAGGAATTGTATGCTGCGCCAATGTAGATTATTATTCAGGTTTAATCTATGAAATGCTAAATATTCCAAGAGATCTATTTATTCCAATATTTGCAGCAGCAAGACTTGTAGGCTGGATTAGTCATGATATTGAATCATTATTATACAGTAATAAGATTGTAAGACCTGCAACTAAATATGTAGGTAAAAAAGAAGATAAATAAAGGGAGCGTTGCTCCTTTTTTCTAATTTGACTTTAATATAGATTTTATTTATAATATATATTATAGGAAGAGGGGATATTATGCCAAGTTTCAAAAAAACAGTATTATTAATAGCATTAATAGCAGCAGGCATTTTAGTCCCACTTGGATTAATTAGTGGTGCAGTAAGTGCAACACAAAATCATACTGAATATCAAGTGTCATCATTACCTGAGGCTAAAATATCTGTTTCAAATATTAATAAAGCTAAAGGTCAAGCAGAAGTACATTTCTCAATTGATAGATCAAATTATATTATTGATTCATCACCAAGAAGATCAGATGATGAACAACTAACAACAAGATATAGATATACAGAAAATTATCAAATATTATTAATTAATATGGTTACATATAATAATGCTGTTAAAAATATTAAAGGTAGTGAAGCAGTAAGTATTAAAGACCATGCAGATAGAACAATTGAAATAATTGATTCAAAGGCAATAGAAGGAGATAATTCAACTCCTATTGATATTACAGTTGTTGATGCTTATCTTTTAACAGCTGATACTAAATTCCAAGCTGATAAAACATATTATGTACAAAATGGAAAGGAATATGTAGAAGCTAAAGTAAAAGAAGGAGAAGATGTAGAAACTAATAAATATTATGAAAAAGAAAAGAATTCTACATTTACAATAACATTTGGTAATTTATTAAAGGATTATGAATACGCAGTAGCTATTCAATTCTATTATAGTTTAAATGATTCTAGTAACACATTATACAATAATGGTTTAAGAGAAAGAACTGAATTTAATACATTTAAATAGAAAAGAGCCATCACACGATGGCCCTTTTCCTATTTTTGGGAGAGATTATTTTTATAAGTAGTTTTCTTATGCACTTATATGTTAGCATTAAAAAAAATAATCTTCAATTACATTTAATCATTTGTGATTATTTATTTATGTTTTGTGAAATATGTGCTATAATTTCTAGGAAATAAGGAGTAAGAATAATGGATAGACAAGCATATTTACTCGAAATGAGAAAAAATCATACCCTAAAGGGAAGAAAACCTTGTTTTGTAGTATTAAGATATAATCTAGGTAAAATATATAATGATGGCTATGCTAAATTCATATTATCATTTAAAGATGGTATTTTATATTTTCAAAAGATGTCTAGATTTTTAAATAAATTAAAACCAAAGGATGATTTTTCTTTAAGTGCGTCAAGATTTATTGAATATAGAGTAGAAGATAAAACATTTTTTAAGATTTTATATTTATATGACTCTACAGGAAGATATTTAGAGGTATGCTTTCAATCAGGAACAAAAGAAACATCATCTACAGAAACAAATATACAACGTATTATTGATGAGATGTGTGAATCTTATAAATTAGAACCATTTAAGGAGGAAGAATTTAATGAAGAAGGAACTGACTCAGAAGGAGAAGGATCTAATCAAGAAGTACGAGACAAATGATTTTAAGAAAAATAGAAAATTTTCTAATGAAAAAAAGGAAATGTATTTAAAACAAACTGATAGAAATTATAAGGATGGCGATAGAAATTGATTAAGCTTGGTGAATATAATAAATTAAAGGTAATAAGAAAATCTGATTTAGGATACATGCTATCTGATGGAAGCGAAGAGGTATTATTACATTTTAGTCAAAGTGTATGTGAACATAAAGATGATGAAGAATTAAATGTATTTATTTATGCTGATAAAAAAGAAAGATTAACTGCAACAGAATTAAAACCTACTGCAACTATTATAGATGCAGGCTTTGCTAAAGTTGTAGATGTTATACCTAGTGTTGGTGTATTTGTAAATATTAATACACCAAAGGATGTTTTAATATCAAAGGATAACCTACCTTATGATGAAACACTTTGGCCACAAGTAGATGATTTATTATTTATTAGATTAAAAATTAGAAAGAATTCACTTGTAGGTAAGCCATTAAATAGATTTGATATTATATCATTACATAAAAAGGTAACATACCTAGAACAAGAACAAGTTAAGGCTCATGTATGTAAAATTGCTGAAAAGGGCATATCTTTAATTACAAATGATTTAATGTATGTATATGTACCTGAAACTCAGCTACGTGGAAAATATAGACTTGGTGAAGAAGTATTAGTAACTATTACTAAAGAATTAGATGAAGAATATTATGGTACATTAAATAAGCATAAAGAATTATTAATGGATACTGATAGAGAATTAATATTAGAATACATGAATAATCATGCTGGTTCTATGCCACTTACAGCTAAATCATCATCTGAGGATGTATTAAAATATTTAAAGATGTCAAGAAAAGCATTCAAAAGAGCATATGGTGGCTTATATAAGGATCATATAATAGATTTTGATGATAATAAGACATTTATTGTAAAGAAATAAATTTTTGTGAATATTTGTGAATAATTGTTGTAATTATGAAAATTCTAGTATATAATATTGCTGTGAGGTGATATGAATGCTAGAATTTTTTGACGAAGATACAAAAAGTGGTACAGCAACAATGTACGATAGGCATATATTATTTAACTCAAAATTAATTAAGTATTTTAATAATGCTTATAGAGTAAGGGTTGGTGTTGATAAAGAACTAAATAAAGCATTTATCTTTATGGTATCTAAAGATTATGCCTTATCAGGTGAAGTAAATGAAACTTCATTGCTTCCTATATCAATTTCTAAATCTTATGTTAGAATTGCATCTAAAAACTTAATTAATTATTTATCTGATTCATTCGATGTGCCAATTGTAAAAAATAAAAGTAAACAATTTAAAGCATATTTTGATGAATCAAAAAAAGCGATAGTAGTAGATATGGGAGGTAAATAGTATGTATATGATTTGGATATGGCTTGCCGTATTTGTTATTGCGTTTGTACTTGAGGCTATAACCCAAGATTTAGTATCTGTTTGGTTTGGTCTTGGAGCACTTGTATGTGTATGTATATCAGGTGTAACAGAATGGTGGGTACAGCTAATTGTATTCGTTGTAGTAAGTGCTATAGCTCTAATTGCAACACGTCCTATAGTTAAAAAGATATTAGCAAGAAGCGAAAGAAAAACTAATACTGATGATTATATAGGACAGCATGTAAAAACTATTTCTAATGTAACAAAATTTGATGGCGGTGAGGTCAAATTAAATGGTATTATCTATACAGCAATTTTAATGGAAGATAGTGACGAAGAAATTCTTAAAGATGAAGTTGTCGAGGTAGTTGCAATAAAAGGAAATAGATTAGTAATTAAAAAAATATAAGAAATAAGGAGAGGTTAAGTTTATGTTTTTAAATATGGAACCAGGCGCAATTTTTGGAATTGTTGCCGCAGTAATAATTGTATTATTAATTTTATTATATTTAATTTCAAGATTAAGAATTGTAAGACAAACAAATAAATATGTAGTAGAGCGTTTAGGTGCATTCCATAAGGTATGGGGGGTTGGTGTTAAATTTTTATGTCCATTCATTGATAAGGTAGCTTATGTTATTTCAATGAAAGAGCAAGTTAAGGATTTCGCTCCACAACCTGTTATTACAAAGGATAATGTTAAGATGGATATTGATACAGTAGTATTTTTCCAAGTAACAGATCCTAAATTATATGCATATGGAGTAGAAAACCCATTATCTGCAATTGAAAATTTATCTGCAACTACATTAAGAAATATTATTGGTGAGCTAGATTTAGATGAAACATTAACAAGCCGTGATATTATTAACTCTAGAATGAGAGCAATCCTAGATGAAGCAACAGACCCTTGGGGAATTAAAGTAAATAGAGTAGAAGTTAAAAATATTATTCCACCAAGAGATATTCAAGAAGCAATGGAACGTCAAATGAGAGCTGAACGTGAGCGCCGTGAAAAGATTTTACTTGCTGAAGGTGAAAAGAAATCTCAAATTCTACTTGCTGAAGGTCAAAAGGAATCTCAAATTTTAAAGGCTGATGCTGATAAGCAAGCAACAGTATTAAAGGCTGAAGCACAAGCTGAGGCAATATTAAAGGTTAAGCAAGCAGAAGCTGAAGGTATTAGATTAATTAGAGAAGCAGAAGCTGAAGGTTTAAAATCATTAAAGGATGCAGATGTATCTGCTGAAGTATTAACATTAAGAGGCTATGAAGCATTAAAGGATTTAGCAAATGGTAATTCAACAAAGATTATCGTTCCTTCTGAATTACAAAATGTCGCAACTCTTGCTACAACAATTAAAGAAAGCTTACAAGTTAAAGATACAACTAAAAATACAAAATAAATTAAGAGGCTCACTTTTAAGTGAGCTTCATTTTTTATAAAAAAAGAGTTGAATTATAAATTGTATTATGATAAAATAAACGAGCGTAATAATAAGTGGTCCGGTAGTTCAGTTGGTTAGAATGCCTGCCTGTCACGTAGGAGGTCGCGAGTTCGAGTCTCGTCCGGACCGCCACTTAATATGCGTTCATAGATCAATTGGATAGATCGTTTGACTACGGATCAAAAGGTTGGGGGTTCGAGTCCTCCTGGACGCGCCAGTTTAGCAATAACATCTTGGTTACAAGATGTTTTTTTTTATATTTTGTGTTATACTAATAGTGAATTTTTATGTGGGGAGATTTTCATGAGCGAATTTAGAAATTATTTAAAAAAAGCAACTAATGTATGCCATACAACATTTGACCCATATGGACCTGGTGTTGTAAGAATATTTTTAGTGCCACCACTAAAACCAAAGCCTGGAATTTCTTGGGTAATTATTTTAAATGGTGAAAGTATTATACCTATTTGTGCTGGATGGGCTGTATTATTAAGAGAATTCATTAATGAAATTAATAAATATAGTGGAAGAGCTGTAACTGAAGATGATATTTCTAGTGCTATAAATAATGCTTGTCAAACAATGAAGACAATTTTTTCAAAAACAAGTATATCTATGTTTAAGGATGATTTAAAACAAATCATTAGAGTTTTATTAAAGGCTGCAAGACATGAAGTAATAAATGATAATATTGGCTATTTATCAATTAAACAATACGCAAAATATATGGCTGCCCCTCATAGAATGGACTTATTAATCTCATCTATGGAAAAAGATGGCAAGTGGGCATGTAATCAAAAATGTGTAAACTGCTATGCTGCAAACCAAATTAAGGGTAAAGAAAAAGAATTATCTACAGCTGATTGGAAAAATATAATTGATAAATTAAAAGAAGCTCGTGTACCTCAATTAACATTTACAGGTGGAGAACCTACACTAAGATCTGATTTATGTGAATTAGTAGAATATGCATCTTGGTTTGTTACAAGATTAAATACTAATGGTAGATTATTAACTAAAGAATTATGTAATAACCTAGTTAAAGCTAGCTTAGATGCAGTGCAGGTTACATTTTATTCATATAAAAAAGAAATACATAATATATTAGTTGGTGCTGATGGATTTAATGATACAGTAGAAGGTATTAAAAATGCAATTGAAGCTAATTTATTAGTTAGCATTAATACCCCTTTATGTGAATTAAATAAGGATTATATTGAAACTATTAAATTTGCACAAAGCCTAGGTGTTAGATATTTTACTTGCTCAGGATTAATATTAACAGGTAACGCAACAAAAGAATATAGTATAAATAATAGATTAGATTCTCAAGAATTAAAAAAGATATTATTAGAAGCTAAAGAATATTGTGATAAAAATCAATTAGAATTAAAATTTACATCTCCTGGATGGATTGAATCTGAATTCTTTAAGGAAAACAAATTAGATGAACCAGCATGTGGTGCATGTATATCAAATATGGCTATATCTCCACAAGGTGATTTAATTCCTTGTCAAAGCTATTTAGATGGAAAAACATTTGGTAATTTATTAACTACTGATTTTGATAAAATGTGGTCAAGTCCTGATTTAAAAGCATTTAAAAAGAATGTATTAAAAATTGGTTTTAATTGTCCATTAAATATGAAGGAGCTAGATTATGAAAAGAATAATAAATAAAGTATTATTATTAATAATTTTATCAATATTTTTAGTTCCATTATTTAATAAAAAAACAAATGCTAAAACAGCTGATTTAGATAGAATTGATGAATATATAGTTACAGTAGATCCTGATTTTAATGATGGTTCACTAAATATAAGAATTAAAATTAAATGGACTGTATTAAATTCAACATCAGAAGGACCTTTAACATGGGTAAAAATAGGTATTCCTAATTATCATGCATCAAATATTAAAAAATTAACACCTAATATTAAAAAAGCTAAATATTATTCAGATGGTGGATCATTTATTAGACTTGATTTAGATAGAGAATATAAAGCAGGAGAAACACTAGATTTTAGTTTTTCATTTAATCAATCATATATGTATAATATTTATTATGTTGAAAATGCAACGATGATTAATTATAACTATAATCCAGGATATTTTAATGACATTGTTGTTACAAAAGCGACATTAAGATGGAATTCTATGAATGTAAAAGAAGCACCACATGATTCTTATATATTAATGCCTGATGGATATTATGAATATAGTAGAAGCTTAGATCATGGTCAAAGAATTAGCATTAATTTAGCATATGATCTAAATGTGTTTTCAAATATTGATCCTAAAAAAACATATACTTCAGAATATGAAAAATATCCATTTTTATTTCCACTTTTAATAATAGGCGGAACTATAGGTGTAGTTATATTTATTATGCTATTATCAAGATTAACAAGAGACCCATATCAAACAGAAAGAGGCTTTTATGCAAAATCTGATTGGTATTTTTGGAATAGATATCCTCATGTAAGATATTATAAAAATGGTGTATCTGATTCAGGTAAATTTATTGCACCACCAAGAAATGTAAGCCAAGGAGGCTTCCACGGAGGAAGAAGTGGAGGCTGTGCATGTGCATGTGCTTGTGCCTGTGCTGGTGGAGGTAGGGCCGGTTGTAGTATTAAGGATTTCTACCATACAAATTTAAAATCTAAAGATATAGAAAAAGTTTTAGAAGATAGCGTAGAGTAATACGCTATTTTTTAGTGTGCCGGGCATGGCATTAATCTTACTGGTGAAAGTCCAGTCACGGGTAT
>CAMOUB010000047.1 GCA_946626345.1 uncultured Caryophanales bacterium
TTTCAAACCGCCCATTGCCGAACGGCACGATGTGGTGGTGTGAGAGGGGATGGAAAATAGTTAGAAATAATTATTTTCCTACTCTACTCGATTTTTATTTCTTTATTTAGTGTTATAATTTTTTCGGGAGTTAGGAGAGTATATTATGAAAAAGAAAAAAATATTTTTAATTATGGCCTTAACTGGCGCATTTGTTGGTCTTTCAAGCTGTAATATTAAGGGCAAGACTGATGTAACTACATCAAGTGATGTTATAACAACAAAAGAAGAGACTGAAAGTAGTTTAAGTAATGATGAAATTGCTTCTATTTTTGCTAATTTTAATAGTAAAGATTATAACTATTCATCAATTAATATCACAAGTTATGATAATAGTGCAAGTAAATCATATGTATTAGAATTCGCAAAGATTTGTGATGTTTGGGAATTATTAAATGATTCAAAAGAAGTATTCATTGATGTTGAATCAGTTGAAAATATTACTAAATTAAAAAAATTAAATGTTGAATATAAGGTATCAAAAGATTCAAATGATAAATATATTGTAAAATTCAATTTAGATGGTATTTCTTATGAATATACATTTAATAAAGATGGTTATATTGAATCTGGTATAAAAGAAAATCTTAATTCAAATAATTTCTTATATGATAAGATTGAATTTAGTATTCAATTTGATAATAAAGAATTTTATAATCAAGCTAATTTTAAAGATTATTTAGATAATTTAGAAAGAGCAAATTACAATAAATGTAAGGCTACATATAGTGATGGTAAAGTCTTAGATTTAGCATTAAATCCTATCTGGACAGCTGATGGTAGTGTATATGAATATTCAAAATATTTTTATATCAACGATGTAGAAGATATTATAAATAAAGATGCATTATTCTACAATAATAATTACTTAGTTATAATTGAAAATAATTTAGAAAAAGAAGAATTATTATATGATGAATCTGGCTATTTAAAGAATTATAAAAAAATAGTAGCAGGTACTAAAACAGTAGACATTAATTTTGTATTTAAATATGAAGAACTAAAATCTTCAGTTATTGATTTAGAAGCAATAGAAAAAGAAATAAATGATAATAGAAAAGATGTTTGGTACGCATTTGAAGAAAAACAAGGTGATGTAGTAGTAAATTGTTATTATGATTTCTTAAAAAATGTATATTATAGTGAAGGAATGGATTTTAATTTAGAATCATCTATGAGTTTATTATCATTTCTAAAAGAGATAATGAAAGCAGAAAATCTATCATATACATTAGAAAAAGATTCTAATAATAGATATGTTTTAAAATCTTTTGAGTATTATCCTGAAAACAATTATATTAGTACAAGCGCTGTTTATTTCAATTCTGATTATTATGCATCTGAATGTGTGATAAATACTTCTAATTTAAGTGGAATTGAATATGGTTATTGTTTTGATGTATTAATTAATAAAATTGAAAATGTAGTTTCAGAAGATCTTTATAAAAGATATTATAATCAATTAGAAGATATTTATTATAATGTTGTTACAATTTCTTCAAAAGATGAATCTATAACACTAAAAAAGGATCTAGTATGGGATGCAACTTCATTTGACGGATTTAATCTAGATTACTTACATTTAAAAGATGCTATTTCTATTGATTCATATGATTCAAACAATTTAGAATTCATATATGATGGCTTATTTACACTTAGAGTTAGAAAATCACAAAATGATTATGAATTATATAGCTATGATATGAATGGATATTTAGTAAAATATCAATCATATAAAGCTAATGAATTAGTGTCATCTTATGAAATTGAATTTGATACAGAACAAAAAATAACTAAGGTTTATGATTTTGATGCAATCAGAAATGAAATTGCTACTAATAGAAAAAAATGTTATTATGCAGCAGATGTTTCAATTGATGAAAACATTAATGGTAAAGAAAAAAAGTATACTGAAAAATGGGAATATGATTTCTATAAAAATACATGGAAAAATGAATTAGGTTCGTTTGATAGTATATTTGAATTAGAACATTGGCTTTCTAATATTGAAGGTTATACTAACGTATATTATGAAATAATAAAGGATGAAAAGACAGGTCTTTATACAATTATTATAAGCTTTGAAGATGATAATAATATTATTAAAAAGAGTGTTTTAAATTTTGATAGTAATTATTATTTATATAATTATGTGGATTGTTATGGAAATAAATATTATAATCATTTAGATTCTAAGCGTGAATTTACATTTGAATTTACTGATAGAATTGTAACAGAAGCAGAATTTAATGAATATTATAAGTCTATTTCAAATGAAGGTTATGATACATGTAAATATTTTATAACTGAAAAGTCTAATGGTGAAAAGTCTGAATTTATTAATTATAAGCATTGCTTATGGGATGAAAGTGAAAAATATAATGTTTCATCAAAAGCATTATTATTACCACATTTATTTAAATCTTCTGTTATAAATGATCCAGATTATAAAGTTACATATGAAGATGGATATATTGTTATTCAAACATTAAATGATGATACTATTTATAAATATGATTTCTTACACCCTGGATATTTAGTTTATTGTTCTAATAGTACATATGAAATAGAATTTAGTTATTCAAATAGCTTTGATTCTATTACTAAATATAACCAAGATACTGTATTAGCTGATATAGAAAATAGAAAAAAGAGTGAAGAAGCTTTAGTCTTTGATTATAATAATGGTAAAACAAATAAATCTGCTTATTACGAAAAGGATTCTAATTTAAAGTGGAATACAAGTGAAAATGTAGAAATTAGTTTTATTACTGAAATAATCGATTTAGAAAATACATTTGATTATATTAAAAATATGTCAAATTTAATTTATTACATAACAAAAGAAGATGGAAAATATGCATTATATTTTATGACTAAGGATATTCAATCTGAAGGATATATAAAAGCAGTTTATAATAATAATTATTATTTAGAATCTATTATTTATAAAGTCTCATCTGATTTTGAAACATATATTGTAAATGTTTCTGGTAATCTTGCATATTGTAATAAAATAGCAACTGCATCAGCGATTGAAATGTTTATTAATAGTTTACAAAAACAAGATTTTAATCATGTTAATATATCAGATGGAATTTCTACTTACACTTTTGTAAAAAATATGATTTGGGAAATTAATGTAGCTATTCCAGCAGCTGATCCTGAAATTTTCTTCTTTAAGACTTTCTATGATTCTTCAATGCTTACAAATAGTAATATTTCTATAACTGTTGAAGGTAATATTTATCATGTAAATATTAAAACAGATGATTCAGAAATTGAATATGTTTATGATGATTTAGGTTATATAAAAGAGTGTAAGATATATGATTTAAAATTAAAAACAGAATCAACATATAGTTATGAATTTTATTATCTTCCATATGAATTAAATGTAAATGAAGTTATGAGTATTATTGAATCAGGTACTGATGCACATAAAAATGAAATATATAAAAGCGCAAAACTTAGCGTTTATGAATCAGATGGTACTTTATTAGAATCTGAAACAGTTAATTATGTTTCAGAAAAAGGTTGGTCTATTCCTATCATTTATTTTGAGGATTTTTGCCAACAATTCTCTAAAGAAGACATTAAAAAATTTACTGTATATAAAGATTATTTTGTAGTTCAAATATATGGTGGAGATGATATATATTTAGAATATGTATTTAATAATGAATCATATTTGACATCTGCAACATTTTATACTATAGATAAATATGATAAAACAAGAACATTATCTCAATATGGTCAAGTAACTTATAACAAATAATCTTATAAAAAAGATAGAAAATAATGTTAGCGATATTTTCGCTAACATTATTTTTTTCAATGATTTTTACTTTTAAAACAAAAGAGTTTATTATATAATAAAAACAATATGGGGTGTTATATTATGAGAGATTTTAAGAACATCAAAAAAATAATAATAAAGGTTGGTTCATCATCACTTGTTAATGAAGATTTAAGTATTAATCAGCCTGTAATTGTTAATATTATGCAATCATTTAAAGAACTACATGATAAAGGAATAAATGTTGCTTTAGTATCTAGTGGTGCAATCGCATCAGGTATGCATGAATTAGGGCTTATAAAAAGACCTAAGGAAATGTCTTTAAAACAAGCTTGTGCGGCAATAGGACAATCTAAGCTTATGGAAGCATATAATAAGGCAGCAGAAATTTATGGATTAAAGACTGGTCAAATATTAGTTAACCATGACGATTTCCAAATTAGAAAGAGAATGAATTATTTATCTGATACACTAGATGCAATGTTTAAGCAAAATGTCATTCCGATTATTAATGAAAATGATGCCTTAGCTGTTGATGAAATTAAGGTTGGAGATAATGACACATTAGCATCATTAATTTCACCAATGATCAATGCTGATTTATTAATTTTATTTTCTGATATTGATGGCTTATTTGATAAAAACCCCAAAATATATCCTGATGCTAAATTGATTAATTTAGTTTCAAAGATTGATTCAGATATCAAAAAAATGGCTGGAGATAAAACTAGCACAGTTGGTACAGGTGGTATGCAAACAAAAATTAATGCAGCTAAAATATCAACATCAGCTGGTGCTAATATGATTATTTGTAATTCAAATCAAATTAAGAATTTATGTGATATTGTATCTGGAAAAGAAATTGGTACATTATTTTTAGCTAAAGAAAATCATATATCATCTAGAGAACATTGGATTATATATAAAGCTAATTCAATGGGAAATGTAGTTATAGATGATGGATTAAAAAATGCATTAATAAATAAAAAGGTATCAATTTTATCTAAAGGAATTACATTTGTTAATGGTGATTTCTTAAAGGGTATGATTATTGATGTAATAGATAAAAAAGGTAAAGTTATAGCTAAAGGAATTACTAATTATTCATCAGCTGAAATTAGATTAATTCAAGGACATGAATCTAACGAATTAAAATCTATTTTAGGCTATGAATCAAAAAGTGAAGTAATTCACGCTAATGATTTAGTACTTTTAAAGGAGGACTAATATGGATGAATCTTTAAAATTATGTAAAGAAGCATCTAAGGATTTAAATTTATTATCTAATGAAGATATTAAAAAATGCTTATTAAATATTAAAGATGCTTTAATTAAAAATAAAGAATATATTATTAATGAAAATAAAAAAGATATAGAAGAATCTACTGGTAAAATTAAACCACAAATGATAGATAGATTACGTCTTGATGATAAAAGAATTAAGGGCTTATGTGATTCTATTGATGATTTAGTTTTATTACCTGATTATATTGGTGAGGTTATTGAAGAATTTAAAAGACCTAATGGACTTGTAATAAAAAAGGTAAGAGTACCATTTGGAGTAATTGCTGCAATATTTGAGGCTAGACCTAATGTATGTGTAGATATTGCATGCCTATCTTTAAAAACTAAAAATGCATGTGTATTAAAGGGTGGAAAAGAAGCTATTAATACAAATAAGGCATTAGTAAATGTTATGCAAGATGCTATTAAAGATATAGTTAATAAAAATGCTATTACATTAGTTGATAGAACAGATAGGGCTGCAACAGATGAATTAATAACAAAAAGAGAATATATTGACCTATTAATTCCTAGAGGATCAAAAGGTTTAATTCAATATATTGTTATGAACGCAAAGATTCCATTTATTGAAACAGGCGCAGGAAATTGTAGCTTATATGTTGAGTCTTCTGCAAATCAAGAAATGGCACTAAATGTAGCCTTAAATGCTAAGCATCAACGTCCTTCAGTATGTAATTCTATAGAGAATTTATTAGTTGATGAAAAAATTGCTAAAGAATTCTTACCTAAATTAGAAAATTTATTTAGTCAATATAATATTGAAATTAGAGCTGATAGTGAAGCATTAAAATATTTTAAAAATGCTAAAGAGGCATCCGATATAGATTTTGATACAGAATATAATGATGATATTATTTCAGTAAAGGTTGTAAAAGATTATAGAGAAGCAATATCATTTATTAATGCTCATTCAACTAAGCATTCTGAATCAATAATTACTGAAAATGAAGCTGCAAAATTAGCATTCTTTAATGAGATAGATTCTGCATGCTTATATCATAATGCATCTACAAGATTTACAGATGGTGGATGTTTTGGATTTGGTGCTGAAATAGGTATTTCAACTACTAAGCAGCACGCAAGAGGACCTATGGGATTAAAAGAAATAACTACTTATAAATATTTAATTGAAGGAAACGGTCAGGTAAGAGAATAATGTATAAATTTGCTATTATAGGCCTTGGTAAAATGGGCTCTAGTATTTTAGAAGGTATTATATCATCAGGTATATATAAAAAGGATGAAATATTATTGTGTCTACATTCAGAAAAAAAGGTTATTGAATATGAAAAATTAGGATATAATACAACATTAAATGTAGAAGATGCATTTATGGATTCTGAAATAATATTATTATCAGTTAAGCCTCAAGTATTTCCTGAGGCATGTATAAATGCTAAAAAATATGATTTCAAATCAAAATGTATAATATCAATAATGGCAGGAATTAAAATTGAAACATTGACTGAATATTTTATGAATGCATCAATATTTAGAACAATGCCTAATACTCCAGCATTAATTAAATCTGGCGTAACTACAGTTTCAACTAATGTAGAAAATAAATATGAAGATACTGTACTTGAAATATTTAATTCTATTGGTAGTGCATATATGATTTCAGAAGATTTAATGGATCAAAGCTTACCATTAAATGGTTCAATGCCAGCATATTTATATTTATTTGCTAAAATATTTATTGAGATGGGTGCTAAATCTGGTATTGATTATGAAACATCTAAAAATTTAACAGCTGAATCAATTATTGCCTCAGCTAAGATGATTTTACAAAGTGATGAATCAATTGATACATTAATTAATAATGTATGCTCAAAGGGTGGAACAACTATTGCAGGATTATATGAGCTTTATGATAATCATTTTGAAGAAGCAATTAAAAAATGCTATGAAGCATGTGTAAATAGAAGTATTGAATTATCTAAGAAGTAAAAAAGATGATGAAGTTTATTCTTCATCATCTTTCTTTTTTTTGTCTTTTTTTGCTTCCTTTTGAAGCTCAGCTTCTTTAGTTTCTTTAGCTCTTTCAATATCTTTATATCGTTTAGTTAAATATAAAATCTTTCTTGATATATTAATATAAGCATTTGCAGTTAGGGCAAAATCAGTAGCTAATGCAATTAAAGCACTATAATCATTTTCATCAATATCATTTAATTTTTTAAATGCTTCAGAAACAGATATTTCAATCTTTTCATTATTTAATCTATTAAATTCATTGAATGTTTCACCTTTAGAAGTAGCATCTATATATCTATCATCTTCGATTTGTTTAACATCAGCAATGCTTAATACTTGCTTTAGTGTACAAATTTCTTCAATTAATGCTAAATGCTCTCTATTATATTTTTTAGAAATAGGAGATGGTAATACTTCACCCTTAACATAATTATTAATCATAGAAGAAGTGATTTGCTTATCTAATGTATTATTTTGAAATATATATAGTTGTTTATCTAAAAATGTAACAACTTGATCCATATATAAATCTATATCTGGTAATTCCTCATAATTTTTAAAACTAAAATTATTTAGCTCATTAAGCCAATTTTCTAATGATTTTTTAATTGAATTCACGTATGCTCACCCTCTCATCATTTAGAGTTTATCATAAAATATTTTAAATTACAATAAAATAATATAAAAATAGTTGACTTATTATATAAATTGATATAAACTAGTATCGAAAACTAGATGAAATGGTTTTCTAATAAAAATAAATATAAAGAAAAAACTTCCGAAGAAGTTTTTAATCATGCTTTAAGAAAGCCCAAAGAATTATTGCAATCTCAATTGGTATGCCTACTAAAAATATTGGCCAGATATTAATATTGGCTGAATATAATATCTGCAAGAATACACCTGCAATATAGCCCCATAGCATTGCGGTAAAGATAAATACATTAAATAATCTTTTACCCCATTTAAGATTGAAATAAATTAAAAGAGTAGCAGAAAGAGGAACACACCAAACAAATATTGGCCACATTACTTTATTACTATAAATGTTTATAGCAACGAATGCAGCAACACCTAAAGTCCATATTGCAATGATAAATAAGAATGTAATTATAGCTTTATTTCTAATTTCATATTTAGGAATAATATATTCTTTTTTATCTTCAATTGATCCTTCATGTGTTAAAAAATCAAGTGTGACTCCATAGAGATTACATATTTGATATAGTACTTCAATATCAGGTAATGAATCTCCTTTCTCCCATTTTGATATTGCTTTATCAGAATATTGTAATATCTCTGCCAAGTCCTGTTGTGTATATTTTTTACTTTTTCTTAACTCTACTAGATTTCTAGCAATAATCATCTTTAAATCACTCATAGCTATATTATAGCATAAAAAAATGGCTTAATAAAGGGAAATTATTTACATTCTACTGTGAGTAGAGTTTGAAAAATTGGCTCTATTTATTGTAGAAAACGATATAGCTTTATAAAATCTTGAAGTAGATTAAATAATAATTATAATATATGATGAAAATTGAGGTGAAAATAATGGAGCCAAAAATAGTATATTACTCTGATATTTTAAACGACGAATTTTCAGATGCGAAAATTGAAACTAAAAAAATTGATGAGAATTATAAATATATTAGAAAAGGTCCATTTAGATTTTTAACTCATATTTTCTGGTATCGTATGGTTGCTTGTGTTATTGGTTCTTGGTATATGAGAATTAAATTTAGACATAAGATAATTAACAAAAAGATTTTAAAGCCATACAAGAAGGATGCATATTTTATTTATGGTAATCATACACAAGATATTGCAGATGCATTAATCCCTACTATGGTAAATGGTTATAAGGATACTTATGTAATAGTTCATCCTAATAATGTCTCTATGCCATATTTAGGTAAGGTTACACCATCTATGGGTGCGATTCCTTTACCTGATGATATTAAAGCATCTAAGAATTTTATTAAATGTATAGATTATCGTGTTAAGGGACGTCATGTAATAATGATATATCCTGAAGCTCATATTTGGCCATATTGTACATTTATAAGGCCTTTTAAGGATTTATCTTTTAGATATCCTGTAGAATATGATAAGCCTGCCTTTTGTTTTGTTAATGTATACAAGAAAAGAAAAAATGGAAAAATTAAAATTGAAACTCATGTAGCAGGACCATTCTTTGCTGATAAGTCATTATCAAATAAGGATGCAAGATTAAAACTTAGAAATGAAATCTATGAAGAAATGGATAAGTTATCTAAGCTAAATGAGGTAGAAGTAATTAAGTATGTAGCAAAGGAGAAAGCAAATGATTAATATATTATTTTGTGGAAACGATAAAGTTTTCGACGGAATGCTAACAACAATGCTTTCGATATTAAAAAGAACTGATACTAAAGAACCATTTACATTTTATATTTATACAATGGATGTAAGTCATATTAATCCTAAGTATTTAATATTAAATGATTATATGGCAGATATTTTAGATAAGGTTGCTAAAAAATATAATAGTGAAAATAAAGTTGAAGTAATTGATGTAAGAAAATATTATGATCAAGAATTTGCAAATTCTCCAAATGAGAATTGCTATGCATCACCTTACACATTACTAAGATTACTTGCAGATATAATTCCTGGTATGCCTGATAAATTATTATATCTTGATATTGATTTAATAGTTAATAGAGATATTAGATTATTATGGGATATAGATGTTACAGGCTATGAATATGCAGCAGCAAGAGATCAATATGGTAAATTATTAATTAATCCAAATTATATTAATGCTGGTGTATTATTATTTAATCTAAAATATATGAAAGAAACTAATATTTTAGGTAAAGCTAGAAATCTTATTAGAACTAAAAAGCTAGTATTTGCAGATCAAAGTGCATTAATTAGAAGCACAACAAAAAGATTAATGTTAAGGCAAATATTTAATTGTCAAGCAATGCTAACTAAAAAGACTGTAATAAGACATTTTTCTAAGAGATTATATTGGACTCCATATCCACATGTTAAAAATATTAAACAGTGGCATATAGATGATGTACATTATAAATTAAAATATCATCAATTTGATGATGTTTTAAATGAATATATCTCAATTAAAAATACCTACTTTAAGGAGGAAAACAAATAATGGAAAATCAAGTTCATGTATTTTTTGCCTGTGATGATAATTTTGTTAAGTTTACATATGTTACCTTAACATCTATCATGGAAAATGCTTCAAAAGATTATTTCTATAATTTCTATATTTTAAATACAGATATTAAAGATAATATGAAAGAAGCATCAAAGAATGTAATTAAAAAATATCCAAATTGTAAAGTTGAATTTGTTGATGTTACATCATATATAACTGAAATGGCAGATAGACTTCCAGTTAGAGATTATTATTCTAACGCAACATATTATAGATTATTTATTGCTGAAATGTATCCTAATTTAGATAAAGCAATTTATATTGATAGTGATACAATTGTAAAAGGCGATATTTCGAAATTATACAATGTAGATTTAGAAAATAATTTAGTTGCAGCATGCCACGAACAAGCAATGGTACAAAATGATGTTTTTGGTAATTATGTAAATATTAATTTAGGTCTAGATAGATATAATTATTTTAATGCTGGTGTTTTAGTAATTAATTGTAAGCTATTTAGAGATGAATGTGTATTAGATCAATTTAGCGATATCATTACATTATATGAATGTAAGGTAACACAAGATGAAGATTATTTAAATATTATATGTAAAGATAGAATTAAATGGGTAAGTGATTCTTGGAATACAGAAATTTATGGTAATATTAAATTCAAAGAT
>CAMOUB010000048.1 GCA_946626345.1 uncultured Caryophanales bacterium
AAAGAAAAAATACATAAAATAATATTTAAATTAGCACCTCCAGTAATGATAGGTCAACTAATACAAGCACTTTATAATATTGTTGATAGCTTATTTATAGGTAAATTTGATGAAACTGGCTTAACTGCCTTGTCAATTGTATATCCATTACAGCTATTAATGATTGCTTTAGCAGTTGGAACTGGAGTTGGTATTAATACATTAATGTCACGATTTAGAGGTGTTGGTGAAGAGAATAAAGCTAATGAGGTTGCAGGTATAGGAACTTCATTAGCTATTATTTCTTGGTTTATATTTGCGATTGTGACTTATTTTATTTTACCATTTTATGCAAGCTTACAAACGAAAGATTCTAAGGTAATTGAATATGTATTATCTTATGGAAGAATTGTCTGTGTTTTTCCTTTGGGTCTATTTTTAGAATCTATATGGGCTAAAGTATTACAGGCAGAAGGAAAAATGATATTACCTATGGTTGATCAAATCATAGGAGCTATAATTAATATTATATTGGACCCAATATTAATATTTGGATTTAAAATGGGTTTAACTGGTGCGGCTATTGCCACAGTAATTGGTCAATTAATTTCAGCATTAGTAATAATTAAATCAGGATTTAGGAAGCCTCCAAAGCTATCTATTTATCCAAAGCATTTGTTTAATATATATAAGCTTGGATTACCAAATATTATTATGCAATCAGCATATACATTTTATATTTTTGGATTAAATGTAATATTAGCAGGCTTTTCTGATGCTGCTGTAACTACATTAGGACTATATTATAAGCTTCAAACATTTTTCTTTATCCCACTAGGCTCATTACAAACATGTATAGTGCCTATAATTAGCTATAATTATGCAAGAAATGATATCAAAAGAGTAAAAAAGATTTTAAATGAAAGTATAATTATGGGTATGGTATTAATGTTTATTGGTGTATTATGCTTTGAATTTATACCTACTCAAATGGTAAGAATTTTTTCTAGTGATAAAGAAGTATTAGATATAACTGAATATGCTTTTAGATTCATAGGATTAAGCTTTTTACCACTTGTAACATCGCTTATATTTCCTGTATTTTTTGAATCTGTAGGATATGTTATTAGAAGTACAATACTTACTGTTGTTAGAACTGTTATATGCTTTGTTCCTATAGGATTCTTATTAGCTAAGGTAGGAGGATTATATTGGTTTTGGATGGTATATCCAATTACTGAAATTTTGACTACTATTGTTGGTTATATATTTTATTTTTCCTTTTTAAAAAAGAATAAAAATGTTAATACACGTTAATTATTCAATTAACGACAGTTTTTATTAACACGCGAAAACTACATTTGGTACATAAGAATGTGATTATTTAAAATTATTATCTAATGTGATAAAATATCAGTATAGAAGTACGATTATAATTATTAATATTTAAATTGAAGGAGTATTATTTATGAAAAAAGCATACGAAGGTAATAAAGAATATATTTTTATTTCTTATTCACATAGTGATATTAGTGTAGTAGAACCATTTATTTTAGAACTACAATCTAGATATAACGTATGGTATGATGAAGGAATTGAGTATGGAGAAGAATATAGAAAAACAATTATAGATAAAATTAATAATTGTTATCTTTTCTTTTATTTAATTACAGAAAATTCAATTAATTCTGATTTCTGTTTAAAAGAAATAAGACATGCAGTAAAGAAAAAGAAAAATTTTATTAACATACAAATTCAAAATTTCAGTTTACCTGAGGAATTTGATTTTGAGTATGGACATTTTCAAATGTGCATGTTATATAAGTTCAAAAATGTAAAAGACGCTATTGATGATTTGGAAAGAAAATGTCATTGGTTGAAAAACATTCAATTTGATAATGAATTAAATAAAAAATCAGAATTTGATGTTTTAGAAGATATATCATTCATGGATAAAAATATACAAATAGAAACAATAAAAACTGAATTAGGTATAGATTTTTATAATGATATAATTAAATGTGATTTTTTAATAGATTTAATTGATATGTTTTATTATAAACCTACACCAGATCTTATCAAAATAGATAAAAATGATATTATAACAATAGCTAAAAATGGTCTACTTGCGGGAGTTATAAGCCAATCATTTAAAAAGGATACTACAAATTTTGATGATTTATGTATTGATACAATAAGTAATAGAATTCCTACTGATGGTATAATATTGATTACTTCAGGAGTAAATCTTTCTTTAAAAACAGTTGATGCAATAATTAATACAATTAGAAATAAATATAATGAAATAAATATAATTTTTGGCACAAGCATAAAAGAACATATTAATAGAATTAAAGTTCAAGCTCTTTTTACTTGTCCTAAAGAAGAAACTATGGTCCCTAAAGAAATAACTGATGATGAAGCTACAAATACTGAAGAATTTCATAAGGGTTTATTATACCACATTTATTTATATATGTTAGATAATGGAATAAGTATTAATTCTATTCAACAACATTTTTTCTTAGGGTTTAATAAAACACTAAGAATAATTTCTGAATTAGAAGATTTAGGTATTATATCAAAAAAGACTGGACCAAATAAAAGAACCATATTAATAAAAGATGAAGAAGAGGTAAAAAAATTAATTTATAAAAATAAATGATATTAACTTTAGTAAAACTTGTTGGCGCAACGTTTAGAAGTACAATACTTACTGTTGTTAGAACTGTTATATGCTTTGTTCCTATAGGATTCTTATTAGCTAAGGTAGGAGGATTATATTGGTTTTGGATGGTATATCCAATTACTGAAATTTTGACTACTATAGTTGGTTATATATTTTATTTTTCCTTTTTAAAAAAGAATAAAAATGTTAATACATGTTAATTAATACAAAGTCCAGCCACATTATAGTGCTGGATTTTTTATTTTTACTTTGATATAATATAAAATAGTATATTATTATACTTGTTATACAAGTATTAAGGGGTAAAAATATGAAAAAAAGAATTATTACTGCAGTTATTTTAGCTTTTATATTACTTCCTGTTGTGGTAATACCACAATTGATTCGTGTATTTGATATATTAGTATATCTTATTGCGATATTTGCATCAATAGAATTAGTAAATATGTATAGTAAAGAAAAGCCTATACATCCTGTAATGAAAATCATTAATGCCTTTTTAACGATTTTATTAATGATGTCTATTATTAATTATTTTAATTATTATTGTGGTGATTCTTTAATGTTAATGCTTTTAAGAGCATTACATATGGATATGTTCTTAAGCCCTGCAGTAGCAATAATTTCTATATTTGTTATAATGATGGCAATTATGGTTATAAATCCATCATATACAGTTGCAGATGTTGGTAAATTCTTTATTTCAATTACATATATTGGTGTTTGTACAGGTGCAGTAACTGTACTTAGATATTTTGGTGTAAGATTTGTTGTTTACTTAGCTGGTATTTCTGTATTTACAGATATATTCGCATTAGTATTTGGTATGACTTTAGGTAAGCATAAAATGGCTCCTGTTACATCTCCTAAAAAAACATGGGAAGGTGCAATTGGAGGTACAGCAGTAGCAACAATCTCTGGTGCACTTGTAATATTTTTATATCCTTATTTCTCTAAATTTTTCCATAATGGACAAACAATAGAATTCTTCGATGGAATATTTAGATACAATGAATTTACTATTGTAGGTAAGATATTTTCAGCAATTACATTAACAATATTCTTATCTGTATGTTCACAAATTGGAGATTTATTAGCATCTAAATTAAAGAGAACTTATGGAATTAAGGATTATTCAAATATTTTCCCAGGCCATGGTGGTGTATTAGATAGATTTGATTCATTATTCTTTGCATCTACAGTATTTTTAATTTTCTTATTAATTGAAATGAATATCTTTGGATGGCCAATTGGAGCATAGGTGGTAAAATGAAGGGCGTATATATAGTTGGTGCTTCAGGCTCTATTGGAACTCAAGCACTAGATGTTATAAGAGAATATAGTCATGAATTTAAGGTAATAGGCTTATCTTTAGGTCATGATTTAGTAAAAGCAAAACAAATTGTAGAAGAATTTAAGCCTGAAATAATATGCTTAAGAGAAAAAAAGGAATTTAATTTATCATATAAGCCTATTATTGTTTATGGTGATTCAGGCTTACTCGAAATTGCTAAATATAAAAAATTAGATAATGAAGTATTTGTAAATGCATTAGTAGGCATATCAGGTTTAATGCCTACTGTTGTTGCTATTAAAGCAAAAAAGGATATTGCACTTGCAAATAAAGAAACATTAGTTGTTGCAGGAGATATTATTAAATCATTAATTAAAGATAATAATGTAAAATTAACTCCAATTGATTCAGAGCATTCTGCAATATTAGAATGCTTACAAGGAGAAAATAAAGCTGATGTTAAAAGATTAATAATCACTGCATCTGGTGGTTCATTTAGAGATAGAACTAGATCTGAACTTATAGGTGTAACAAAAAAAGAAGCTCTTTCTCATCCTAATTGGAGTATGGGATCAAAAATAACAATTGATTCTGCAACAATGATGAATAAAGGCTTTGAAGTAATTGAAGCACATCATTTATTTGATATTCCTTATGATAAGATTGATACAATATTACATAAAGAATCAATTGTTCACTCTATGGTTGAATATAATGATGGTGTTATAAAGGCAGCAATAGGTAGTGCTGATATGCATACCCCTATCGCTTATGCACTTCGTTATCCAAAACATGAGCATATAACAAATAAGCCACTTAATTTAATTGGCTTAAACCTACATTTTGAAGAATTATCATTTGATAGATATCCATGTTTAGAATATGCATATTATGCTGTTAATAGAGGTGGCATTTATCCTGCAGTATTAAATGCGGCTAATGAGGCAGCTGTATGGTTATTTTTAAATGATAAAATAGAATTTTTAGATATTGAAAAGATTATTCATGATGAAATTACTAATAATAAATATGAATCAGTAGAATATTCTTTAGATAAAATTATTTCTATTAGTTTAGATATTATGAAAAATATCAAAGAAAGGTATGATAGATAATGTTTTTAGCTTTAACTGGCTTTCCGCTAGTACTTTTATCTATAATCGCATTTATTATAATAATTGGTGTTATTATATGTATCCATGAATTAGGACATTTCTATTTCGCTAAAAAGGCTGGAATATTATGTCATGAATTCTCATTTGGTATGGGACCTGCAATCTATAAAAAGAAGGTTGGAGAAACTACATTTTGTATTAGATTAATACCAATTGGTGGTTATGTATCAATGGCAGGAGAGGAAGTAACATCTGATTATTATAAACCAGGTTTAGAAATTGGTCTTAATTTTGATGGTGATGCAGTATCTGAAATAATTTTAGATGAAAAAAGATCAGCTGAAATTAGAGGTACAATTAAAAATGCTGATTTAGAAGGAAAAGATGGTAATCCTTTATATATTACATTAGACTTAGGAGCACAGGATCATTATTTCCCTGTTAAAAGAGATGCAATATATGTATTTGAAAATAATCAAACATTACAAATAGAACCATATGATAGATCATTTGATTCTAAAACAAAATGGCAAAGATTCATTACATTATTTGCAGGACCAATGAATAATTTCATTTTAGCCTTAGTTATTTATTTAATTGTTTCTTTTGCATCAGGAGTTCCTAATTATAAATCTAATAAAATAGGAGCTATATCAGGTAATACATATCCTGCATATGATGTATTAAAAAAGGGTGATGAAATAAAAGAAATAAATGGTAAAAATATTTCATCATGGACTGATGTTCAAAAAGCATTAGATGATGCCTTTTTAACAACAACAACAATTAATATTAAATTTGATAGAAAAGGCGAAGAAAAACAAGATGAAATAGAAGGTATATCTATTATTCAATCTGTTGGTCTATCAAATGTAGGGGCAGATAAGCTTACTCCTATTAGCACTGATGATAATATTAAATATAAAGATTCAAACGGAAATGAATTAATAATTGATAAAGGCTTAATGCTAGGTACTGTAAGCTTTAGAAATTCTAAAATGGATGTATCAAAAAAATCAATCATTACTAAAATGAAAGTAGTATATGATAAAACAGATTCAAAGGCTTTATTTAATGTTGATTCATATGAAGCAGTATATGAAATAGAATCATGGATGCAATTAATTAATATTTTTAAAGATATTAAGAGTCAAGCAAAAATAACATTTATTGATTATTATAGAATTAATAATAATGGTACACCTAAAAATGATACAGATGATTATTATGAATTTGTTTCTGAATCAAAAGAAACTACTACATATACAGATGAAGTATTAAAATCTCAAAATGTTGATAAGGTAGTTAATTTAATTGGAATATCTCCAGTTATGAAATTTGATTTCTTTATGTCAATTGGAAATGCCTTTAAATCATTCTGGTCTGATTTCACATTAGTATTTAGAACATTAAAATTATTAATTGCACCATCAGGTGTTAGACAAATTGGTGTTAATAACCTATCTGGATTTGTTGGTATATTTGGTTTAATTGAAAAATATATTGGTAATGGAATATTACCACTATTAGCTTTTACGGCTATGCTATCAGTTAATATTGGTATAATGAATTTATTACCTATTCCTGCACTAGATGGAGGAAGAATAGTATTCTTACTTGTAGAAGCTATAACTAAGAAAAGACCTTCTAAGAAGGTTGAATCAATTATTAATACAGTATTCTTTGTATTATTAATGGCTTTATTTGTATATATTACAGTACACGATATTATTAGATTATTTTAGAGGATAAATATGGAATATAAAAACCCTATTATTTTAGGAGATTATAGTGATCCTGATGTAATTAGATATAAAGATAATTTCTATCTAATCGCATCATCATTTAATCACACTCCTATAATACCTATATTAAAAAGTAAGAACTTAATAGATTGGAAAATATTAAGATATGTATCTGATAAATTGCCATATGAAAAATATAATGAAGTATGCCATGGTGATGGCGTATGGGCACCATCTATTAGATATCATAATGGGTTCTTTTATATTCTTGCTCCATTTCCTGATGAAGGAATATGGGTTTATAAAACTAACGATATAGAAAATGGCAAATTCGAATCTTGGTGCTTAATAAAAGGTAAGGGATATGAAGATCCATGTCCTATTTGGACTAGTGATGGTAAATGCTATTTAGTTTTAGCATTTGCTAAAAGTAGAGCTGGATTTAATTCATGCCTTGGCTTATTTGAGTTTTCACCTGATTTAAGAAGTGTTTTAAGTGATGGTTATAAAATAATATTTGATGGACATAATACACAACCTACAATCGAAGGACCTAAATTCTATTATAGAAATGATATGTATTATATCCTAGCTCCTGCAGGATCAGTTAAAACTGGTTGGCAAACAGCACTAAGAAGTAAAAATATATATGGTCCTTATGAAGAAAAAATCGTAATGGCTCAAAATGATTCTAAAATAAATGGACCTCACCAAGGTGCACTTGTAGATCTAAAGGATGGTAGAGATATATTTATTCATTTCCAGGATTTAGATGCATATGGAAGAATAATTCATTTAGAACCAGTTACATGGTATAATGATTGGCCAATTATAGGAAGTGTAAAGGATTTATTACTTTGTGGTACTCCTGTAGATAGTTATGAATATTTTATAAATAAAGAATCTAATTATAAAATAGTTACATCAGATAACTTCGATAAAGATAAATTATCTTTGATGTGGCAAAATCCTGCAAATACAAATATGCCTTATTATTCATTTAATAATGGTTTAATTATAAAATGCCTATATCATAATGAAAAAGCTAAAAATAGCCTAAATTTATACCCTTATTCATTGCTTACAAAGCTAATGTATAAATCATTTAGGGTAAAAGTAGAAATAGAATTTGATTTTAAGTCTAATAATGACGAGGCTGGACTTATTTTAATGGGTGAAGAATATGCATATATATCTAAAGAATTAATTGATTCTAAATATTATATATGTATAAAAAGTGGTAAATTTAATGAATGTGATAATATCTTATATAAAGAATTATCAGATTCAAATAATATAATATTTAATTTAGAATTCATTTATCCTGGTATTTATAGATTTGGTATTAATAATAAATATATTAATATTAAATTTAATGCTAAAAAGGGTAGATGGATTGGAGCTAAATATGGAATATTTGCAAGAGGCATAACAAATACTGGATCTGCAAAATTCAAATATTTCAAGGTCAAGGAGATAAAAAAATGAAAGAAAATGATGAATTTATTCTTGATATAAAAAGACTTGGTATAAATGGTGAAGGAATAGGATTTTATAATAGATTAGCTATTTTTGTTGATGATGCAATTCCAGGGGAAGGGCATAATGTAAAAATAACTAAATTAGAAAACAAAATGGCTTATGCTAAATCTTTAGAAATAAAACATAGATCAGAATTTAGAATTGAACCTGTATGCAAGCATTATTATGAATGTGGTGGATGCCAGGTTATGCATATTGATTATGATAAAATGTTAGAATTCAAAAGAGATTCTATAATAGAGGCTTTACAAAGATATACTAAATTAAATCCAAAATCTTTTGAAATAAAACCAACACTTAAATCAGAAGATATATTAGGATATAGAAATAGATCTATTTTACCTATTGGTGTTGGACTAGATGGTAAATTACATACATGTATGATTAAGCCTAATACTAATTATTTAACAACAATAGAAGATTGTAAGGTTCATAATCCATTAATTAATGAAATTAATGATAAGATATTAGCTATAGCAAATAAAATGAAGCTTACAGCTTATATTCATAAATATAATAGAGGAATATTAAGATATATCTCTATTAGAGTTAATAGATTAAATGAAGCATTAGTTACATTAATTTGTGGTGAAAAGAATAATAAGATTAAAGAATTAGCAGAAGAGATTTTTAAAATAGATGAAGTAAAGGGTGTATATGAAAACTTCAATATGGATAAAAAATCAATTAATCCTTTTGGAGATGAAACTAATCATCTATTTGGTGAAAAATATATAATTGAAAAATTAGGTAATATAGAATATAAAATATATCCTACAACATTCTTCCAATTAAACACAAAACAAGCTGAAGTGCTTGTTGAAAATGTTAAAAAGATAGCTAAATTATCTGGTAAAGAAGAAGTCTTAGATGCATATTGTGGTGTAGGAGCAATTGGTCTATACTTAGCTAAAAATTCAAAGAATATTACAGGTATAGAAAATAATAAAGAAGCAATTATAGCAGCTAATGACAATGCTAAATTAAATAATATTAATAATGCTAAATTCTTTGAGGGTGATGCATCTCTTATAATTACTAAAATGATTAATGATGGTAATCAATTTGATGTTGTAGTAGTAGACCCACCAAGAACAGGATTAGATAATAAATTATTAAATACATTACACGATTCTAATATTAAAAAGATTATTTATGTATCATGTAATCCTGCAACACTTGCTAAAAATATTGATAAATTATCTGATAAATATCAAGTTAAGCAAATTATTCCACTAGATTTATTTCCATTCACATCTCATGTTGAGACTGTATGTATGCTTTCGCTAAAATAATTTTTAAAATAAGTCGAGTTAATATAAAGCGATAATGATGGTATCAAAACAAATTGATGCCATCTTTTTTATGAATGAGTTCAATGAATAAACATTAGAAGTTAACTGGATAATTATTTGATTTTATCTACCATTTTATCTACCATTTTATCTACCAGTGTGTTATAATATGTGTGTAGAGGGTGCGCCAGTTCGGTTCACTTAACATAGTCGGTGGGAGTTCGACCTAGAAAGAGCTAGCACCTCATCTAGTACCGAGACCTTGGAGCCAAAATCGTGAGACTAGGTTTAAGCGTAGGTTAGGGATACTACAAGCCTAAATGCGTAAGCGTGAAGCAATTCAGCCTCGTCATATATAAAGTCGTGGAAGCAGAGACGTTCCTCAACGTTGAAAGCAATACCGGTTATATCGTTAGTGCGAGATATAACGAGAGTTCCACCGGGGTCAATAAGAGCTAGGCGTGTAGATTAATGATGTTAAATGGATACCTGGGAGAACTTATATTCTCTAGAGATAGTAAGTCATATACAAGAGCTTGGACCTCAAGATATGATAACGGAATGTAAGTGGTCGGAGCCGACATAGTACCGAGGAAGGTAGTAATGACACTGGAGGGAAGGAAGGCCACCGACAATCGTTTCTTTATATGTAAACATTTGGTACACTGGAGGTACGTAAGAAATGGAAAATGAACGTAAAGATATAAGAACATTAGCCAGTGAATCTAGTATTAAAGTAGACATATGGCACTGGTAAATGGAATAAAGATTGTTGGTGAAGAGCCGTATGCGGAAAATCTGCACGTACGGTTCTGTGAGGGGCAAGCAGACAGTAACCACTCACATTATGATATTTTAACACAATATAAAATGAAAGAGAGGGAATGTCGAGCCTTGTCTACTCGACT
>CAMOUB010000049.1 GCA_946626345.1 uncultured Caryophanales bacterium
CCATGCCTTATTCATTTCGATGAAAGCTTCTTTTAGACTTTCTTCAAAATTATATTTTATTATTTCCATCTATAATAACCTACCTTTATATATAAATCTTATTTATATATTTTTTTATCTCTATTATGTGATATTCCATTCATCTAGATTTGGACCAAGCAGGAATATTTCCTGCAATGAAAAAAGCCTATTTAGAGCTACATATTCGGAAACATCGCCAAGTATTTTCAATTTTTCCTACACAACAACACATCATCTTTGTCATTATGATATTTCCTTCTTTTGTGTTATCATAGTGTTCTAGTAGGATTGCTAGGTATTTAAAATAATATCACTTTATTTTTTCTAAGTCAACATATTTTGTTTGATTTTTTAAAAAACGTCTAGGATAAAAAAAGGCTCAGATTACTCTGAGACTTGAATTCTTAAGTGGTGACCAATATGGGGTTCGAACCCATGAATGTCGCCTTGAGAGGGCGATGTGTTAACCATTTCACCAATTGGCCAAATATATGTGCGATATACGCACATATAATAATACCATAATTTATTTATTTTTCAAGTTAAAATTTTTCAATTATAGAATTAATTCTTTCAAATACTTTATTCTTTCCTAGTATCTTTTGAACATAATAAATATTAGGTGTATTTTTTCTTCCTGCTAAGCATAATCTTATAAATCCTGCCGCATCTCCTACTTGACCATTAAAGTCCATTGGATTTGCCTTATATGCTTTACGATCAGCTGTGAAATTATATTTAGAAGCTAATTCTTTTAAATTGTTAAACCATGTTTCTTCATCTACATCGACATTATATGTTGACATATATTCAGTTAATAATTCTTTAACAATTTTTTTATCAACATCTCTTAATTCACCCTTTGATTTCATAATAGTCCAATCAAGTGAATTTTTGTCAATTGAATTAAATACATCATCATAGAAGAATGAAACAATTGGATAAATATCAGAATATTTAGCATAATCCTTACGAGGATTATCCTTTTCACGTTCAATATTTAAAATTTCAGTAATAAATTCTCTATTAGATACAATTTTATTATAGAAATTAGTATCATATTCTTTAGCCCAAGATTCTACTTCTTTTTCTAGGTCAGAAGCTTTTCTATAAGCCATTCTTTCTTTAGAAATTGATTCAACTTTCTCTAAATCAAATAATGCACCATCAAGTGACATCTTATCAAATGATAATTTGAAATCATATGGAGATTTATCTAAATTTTCATTTCTCCATGCTTCATAATTTGAGTTAGCAATAGTTAATAAATATTCAATGAATCCATATTTTGGATAACCTTTTTCTAAGAAATATGAACATGCAGCTTCTGCATCCTTTCTCTTAGATAATTTTCTTCTATTACCATCTTCTACTTTCATAATAACAGGGAAATGAGCATATTTTGGTCTTTCAAATCCTAGTGTATCAAATAACTCAAGATGAATAGGTAAGCTTGGTAGCCACTCTTCTCCTCTTGTTACAACTGTTGTGTGCATAAAATGATCATCACAAAGGTGAGCAAAATGGTATGTAGGTAAGCCATCTGATTTTAAAATAACGATATCTTGATCATTTTGAGTTAATTCTAAATCTCCTCTAATTTCATCATGGAATGCTACTTTATTATTATGATCACCCATTGATTTAAATCTGATGATATAAGGGTCACCTTTTTTAATTCTTTCAATAGCTTCATCTACTGATAAATTTCTATAAATTGCATATTTACCATAATATCCTGGGATTTCTTTTAAAGCTTCTTGTTTCTTTCTTAATTCAGCTAATTCTTCTTGGCTTGCAAAACAAGGATAAGCTCTTCCTATTTCAATTAAATATTTAATAACTGTATTATAAATTTCACTTCTATTTGATTGCTTATATGGTCCATAAGCACCTATTTCTTTTGTATCAGATAAATATCCTTCATCAGGTATAACATCAAATACAGCTAATTGTTTTAATAAAGATTCACCAGAACCTTCAATCTCACGCTTAGTATCAGTATCTTCAAGTCTTATATAAAATACACCACCAGATTGTTTAGCAAATCTTGCTGAAACAAGTGATGTAAAAAGTGAACCTGTATGTAAAAAGCCAGTAGGTGATGGAGCAAATCTTGTTACCATCGCACCATTTGGTAAATTTCTCTTTGGATATTTCTTTTCTAAATCTTCTATTGTTTGATTTATATTTGGAAAAATTAAATTAGCAAGGTCTTTTGTTGTAGCCATTTTAATACACCTCAATTCATACTCTATAATTATAAAGGATTAATAATCCTTTTTCAAGAAAAAGAGGTTTTATAATCATTTTAAATTAAACTCTATAGAACCAAATCTTTTTACTATATTCTTATTTAAATCTCTCTTTTCTTTATTTTCAATAATAAGTATTGTAAGTGCCTCCCAAATTGTAACTGTTGTAGCAATATCTAAGATATAACATACAATATCTTTTATTATTTTTTCTTCTTTCCATAAATTAGATAATATCATCATTATTGCAAAGAATATAATACCTATAATAAACAAACTTATAGCTATTTTATTTTTAAAATTAGTTCTTTTTAAATTCTTTTTAGAATCTAATAAAATATTCTTTTTAAATATATCTTTTAAAGAATCTGAATCATATTCTTTAAAAACGTTAAATCTTATATCTAAATCTATTTTATATTTTGCAGGAGCATAATCGAATGCTTGTTTTATCCATGATAAAAAATTATCATTTAATATAGGCTTTTTAGTTACTGCGTTTAAATCGAATATTTCATTTGGATTATCAAATTCTAATATCATCCTAGCTGTTTTATTTTCATGATCTAATATAAAAAATTCATCTTCTATGTTTATAAATTCATCAATTATCTTTGACATAAAATCATCTCATTTCTAATCTAATTTTATCATAAAAAGATAAAAATAAATCGGGTTTTCACCCGATTAATAATTATATTGAATATTTATATTGAATTACATTAAATGTAACATCTACTTTTTGGTTTGATCTAGTAACACTAAAAGTTATAGTATCACCTATATTTAAATTTGCATTATATAAATAATTCATTATTTCAGTTATGCTGTTAAATGAATCTAAGCTTGTATCTAAAATAGAATCATCCTTATAATCAATATTAATAGCTCTAATTATATCATTAGTTTTTAATTCATTACCTGTGTAAGTATCATTTGAATTAACACTAGAAATATAAGCTACAGTCTCTCTTGTTTGATTAAATCCATAACCTCTTTCATATGTACCTAAAGATATTTCGAATGCGAATTCATAATCACCTTCATAATATCCTTCTTCCCATACTTGGTTAGCAGTATCATATTTTGCAGTACTAAATAATTCAGTTATTACATCTTTTATTGTATTTGATGGTATAGCAAAACCTAATCCTTCTATACCTGATGATGAATATTTAGCACTAACTATTCCAATTAAGGCACCTGCATTATTAAATAATCCACCACCTGAATTACCAGAATTAATTGCAACATCTGTTTGAATTAATTTTTGTTTTTTATATGTATCAACATTTACAACTCTATTATTATATGAAATAACACCCTTTGATACACTTCCTGGTAATATTCCTAAAGGATTACCAATACAAATAACTGTTGAACCTAACTTTAATGTATCAGAATCACTAAATAATGATGCATATGTAATTTCATCATCTGATTCTGGTTTAATAGCCATTATAGCTAAGTCTTCATCTTCATATCCTGCAACTAAATATGCTTCATATGTATCACCATCTGATTCTTTTATTGAAAAATCATAAGCTCCATCAATTACATGAAAGCATGTAAGTAAATAGCTAAATCCTAATTTATTGTCTTTAGCAAAAAATACTGCAGAACCAGATGAAATACTAGATGTAGATGTTGCACTAATAGAAACAACACTATCATAAATATTTGATACTGTATCTTCTATATTATCTTCTTTAGATGTTAAATCTGTTTCATTATAAGATGCATCTAATACCTCATATACAGGAGTATATTTTAAATTATTAGTCTCGAATGTATCATTATTAGAATCTATAACATTAGCTCCATTTGTAATGTAATTATTTGAATTATCATCATTATTAACTATCTTTGAATTAGAGCATGATGCTAAAGATAATCCTCCTATAAATAATGATGCAAGCAAAAATATATTTCTTTTTTTCATTTTATCACCCTTTTCACATATAATTATAGATTTCAAATATGTCAAAAATATGTCAAAAAAAAGGGATGTTTCCATAAAAACATCCCCCAAACTTAATTTAAACTAAATTTTTACTTCTTTCCAAAATATCTTTCTAATAATCCTTGGAAAGCTCTACCATGACGAGCTTCATCTCTTGCCATTTCATGAACAGTATCATGAATAGGATCTAAATTTAGTGCTTTAGCTCTCTTAGCTAAATCTAATTTACCTGAAGTTGCACCATTTTCAGCAGCAACTCTCATTTCAAGATTCTTCTTAGTAGATGGAGTAATAACCTCACCTAATAATTCAGCAAATTTAGCAGCATGTTCTGCTTCTTCAAATGCAGCCTTTTCATAATATAGACCAATTTCAGGATATCCTTCTCTAAATGCAACACGTGACATTGCTAAATACATACCAACTTCACTACATTCACCATTGAAATTAGATCTTAAATCTTCTTTAATATCCTCAGGTGCATCTGCTGCAGCTCCTACAACATGCTCACAAGCCCAGCTCATTTCAGTTTGCTCTTCAAACTTAGATGCAGGTGCCTTACATACAGGACACTTGAAATCCTCAGGTAATGAATCTCCTTCATAAACATAACCACATACTTTACAAACAAATTTTTTCATTTTCTAATCCCCTTTTCTTATTTTTTTATACATCTATGACAGATGCCTGTAAAAACAATATCAAGATCTAATACATCATTATTATCAATCATTTTAATTGAATTGATATCATTAGGTATTTTATCAGGTGAAATATCAATGATATTTCCACATGCACGACATTTAAAATGATAATGCTTCTCCTTAACTGTTTCATAGACATCTATATCACCAATTTTAACCTTTTTAATTTGCTTTTCTTCTAACAATATAGTTAGGTTTCTATATATTGTTGCTAGTGATATATTAGAATAATTATTATTAATGTGATTAATTAAATCATCTGATGTTGCATGACCTAGGCATGCAAGTGAATCAAAAACTATTTGCCTTTGATTTGTATTTCTTCTAATCATTTTAAAGCCTCTCACTTATTAAGAATTATTCTTAATAGTATTATATATTATTTATAAACGATAGTCAATATCTTATCTTCTTGATTTCTTTTTTCTTTTATTTTTATACATTTTTTCATCAGCATTTTCTATCGTATCAAAAATTGAGTCTACATTTGAAACCTTACTTACACCTATTGATACTTTAATATTATATTTTTCTATTGATTCATTATTAATATCTATATCCTTTTCTATTCCGCTTACAAATGAATCAATATCAATTTCTTCTTCTGATGAAATTATGATTATAAATTCATCTCCTCCATATCTTGCTAAAAAACAATTATCTTTTACTTCACCAACTGTTTTTTTCATAGTATTTGCGAGTGAAATCAATGCTTTATCACCCTCTAAGTGTCCAAAATTATCATTAATAGATTTAAAGTCATCTACATCTATCATTAATACATATATGTTTTTATTTTTAACCTCATATACATATTTTTGTAACGCAGCTCTATTATTAATACCAGTTAATGGGTCAATAGATACCTGAGAATGAATTTTATAAATAAATAATATTACAATTAATGTTGAAGATGCTAATCCATAAATAGGTAATTCTAAAAATAAAACCTGTAATATTGCAGCTACGGATAAACCAACTGGGAAAAATCCATATGTAATAAATCTTTTTCTATTATTTTTATGCTTAATAGCCATTACTAATGAATATATTGCCGCAAATAAAATATATGCAGATGGAATATACATTAAGCTAATAGAAACTAAAATATTTTTAGTTATTTTAACATCTGTTGTAACTATTGAAATAATAACTACAAATACATTTGCAATTAAAATAGGTATACCAATTATCATTCTAGATTTTTTGGTTCTAGAGAATTTAGCTCCCATCATTATTTCAACATACATAAACCAACAAAATGCTACATACGTTCCTGCTAAGAAATACATCATTTTAGAATATCTTAAAAAAAACATATAATTAGGAACTATTTTAAAATATCCCATAGCCCAGGTTATTGTAAATATTACATATATTATTTGCAAAAATAACAATGCATTAAAATATAAATTTGTAGTTTGAAAATTTTTAGTAGACATATTAAAGCCTAAAACTACTAAAAAAACTATGATTGATATTACACCTGCTATAACATAGAAAATGAATAACAAATCATAAGAGGACATGCCTAAAAAATCCATAAGCATCACTTCCATTTTTTTAAATTTTAATAACTGAATTGCTTTATATGTTAATTATAACAAATTTATAAGATGAAATAAAGAAAAAAATAGTGGCAAAATTTGCCACTATTCTAATAATTCTAAAATATCTTGTTTAGTTAATTTAATTGCTTTCTTTTCATCTTCTATAACAATTGATTCTGCAAGCTCACGCTTAAGCTTTTGTAAATGAATAACCTTTTCTTCAATTGTATCCTTACAAATAAGCTTAATAACTGTAACATTTTTTGTTTGACCAATTCTATATGTTCTATCTGTTGCTTGCATTTCAGCACTACTATTCCACCAAGGATCTAGATGTATTACCATATCAGCACCAGTTAGATTTAAGCCAGTACCACCAGCTTTTAATGAAATAATAAATAATTTAATATCTTCATTTTTATTAAATTCGTCAACCATTTCCATTCTTAATTTAGCCTTTGTTTGACCATCTAAAATGAAATGCTTAATTCCCATATTATCTAATTCACGAGATAAAATAGGGAAGCTTTGTGCGAATTGTGAGAATAATAATATTCTATGACCTGATTCAATTGATGATTTAATCAAATCAATAGCCATATCTATTTTTGTATTAGTAAATGGCTCTTGATAAATTAATTCAGGAGTAATACATACCTGACGTAATCTAGTTAATAATGCTAAAACATTAGATGCACCTGAGTTTAAATCATCCTTTAATTTTGCAACAAAGCCATCATATACTTCCTTTTGGCGAGCTTCCATCTTGCAATAATAATAATCCTCAATCTTATCAGGTAAATCTTTTAATACATCTTTCTTAGTTCTTCTTAAAATAAATGGTGAAACTCTTTTCTTTAGATTAGATAGGGCTTCATAATCATCATGGATTATTAAAGATTCATATCTATTTTTAAAATGATTATAATTAGATAGATATCCTGGCATTAAGAAATCAAAAATACTCCATAAATCTGCAAGACCATTTTCAATAGGTGTACCTGTTAGGGCAAAATTAATTTCACTCTTTAATGATTTTATAGCTTCACTCTTTTGAGCAAATTGATTTTTTATAAATTGTGCTTCATCAGCAATTATAAATCTAAATTTTACATCATTATATAATTGACTATCACGTCTTAATGAATCGTAAGATGTTATATATAAAGCTTTTTGATCAGGTAATATTGAATTAATAATTGCTTCTCTTTCATCACTATTACCTAAAACTAAAACTACATCACCATCATAATGCCATTTTTCACATTCAATTTCCCAGTTATATACTAAGCTCATTGGACATACAATTAAAGATGGCATCTTTTTATTATCACTTAATAAAAATGTTATCATCTCTAAGGTCTTACCAAGACCCATATCATCAGCTAATATACCACCAAAGCCATATTCTGATAATGTTTTTAGCCATTTAAAGCCATCAATTTGATATTCTCTTAAAGAATCCTTTAAAATTTCATTAGGCTGATACTTACTCTTTTTATAATTTTGAATAGATCTTATAATTTTAACAATTTCATCATCCATTTTTACATTAGTATCAACATCTGATACTAATTTTAATAAATAATTTAATGATTTTTTAATAGGCTTATTTAATTCCTTAATAGAAATATTAAAATCCTCTAAGAAATCATCAATTTCTTTAGCTGAATCATTATCAATTTCAAGAATTGTATTATCCTTTAATTTAATAAATTTCTTCTTTTCATGATATGCTTGAAGCATTGCTTGAATTTCTTCTAAAGATAAGTCACTATTTTCTAATTTAAAATCTAATAATCCTACATTATATGTAATATTAACCTTAGTTCTAGATGATTTTTTTGCTTTCAATTTTTTCATATTCTCATCAAAGAATACTTCACCAAATGATTTAATATTAGAAAGATCACCAGTTAAAAATTTATATTGATTTTCGAGTTCTGGTAAATAATATTTTTTATCAGCATTTCTAATAAATGATTGAGCTTCAATATTTTTAAAATATCCATCTAATAATTGTCTTATATATGGGCTTCTTCTATCAATTTCTTTACATGCAATCTTTGGAGTTAATAAAATATAGCCATCTGTATAAGAAAAATATGAATTAATTTTTATATCTGGTATTGGATATTTTTCATAGAATTCATTTGATATATTAATATCCTTTTTAATTATAGGTAATATATTAGATATAAATTCATCACTTGATGCATCAATCATTAATTTACCATGTAATTTAGATAAATAGCCAAATATCTTACCTTCAGTTCTAGATTTATATGGATATGCATAAATCATTGTATCTGTAATAAAATATGCATAATTAACACCCGTTAATAATAAATTAGAATCAGATTCATCGATAAATAAATAATCAGAATTTAGACCAATTGAATAATTATCATTTTCTTTAATTAATCTAGATATTGCCTTTTCTTCATTAGCTCTTTTATAAAAAATAATATTATCCTTATAAATCTCTAAGATTCTTAATAAATGAGATTTTCTAATAACAATACTCTTTTCAGAATCAGAATTAGAAATATTAGCTAAAAATGTATAAAATACCTTAGATATAGAATCTAGACATTCATAAGAATGAATAAATTCTAACTTTTGTCCATAGCTATAAAAAATATTATTTTCTGTCATATAAATGAATTCTGATATATTTTTAATAACATAATCCTTATCAGCACCTATTTTAAGTGATAGATTATATTTGTTATCACATTCTTCTATTACTGGTATTAAATGAATAATACCAAAATATGGATTAGTGACTTTAATATCAGATGCTAAATTATCTAAAATACCCTTATGTAATGTTAATTCCTGGTGTCTTAAATATTTATCATTTTCTTTATTAAACATATCTATATCAATTTGTTCTAAGCCGCTATATAGCATAGCAGCAATATGAACACATTCTTTTGTTTTATAGAAATTCAAACAACCACAATTACATGAAGTTATTTCCTTTTTCTTATTTAATGTCATTGTTGTCTTAGTGGCATGCAAAATCTCATTAAATAAATTAGTAGGTTCTAAAATATATGAACCATCTTCTAATGCATCATATTTAACATACGCACTAGGTTTACTTTTTGCATTTTGAACAAAAAGTGACATATTAGAATTATTATTGAACTTAAATAATAAATCACAAAGCTTCATGAAAACACTCCTAAAATATAAAAAATACTACTCATAAGATTCTACCATAAAAATAAAAAAATTGAAACTTTAATTTTATTATTTTTTATACTATTTTTGAAAATCAATATCTTTATTTTTGTTTTATAAGATGATATAATAATTTCATAAGTTAGTTATATATAACGGGAGGTTAAAATGTCTGTATTAGAATCTGGTGAAAATTATTTAGAAGCCATTTTAATGTTATCTAAGAAAAAGGATGGCGTACACGCTATTGATATAGTAAATGATTTAGGATATTCAAAGCCTAGTGTATCTATTATGTTAAAAAAACTTAAGGATGAAGGATATATAGAAATTGATTCAAATTCACATATTCATCTATTACCTGAAGGATTAAAAATTGCTGAAAAAATATTAGAAAGACATGAAATATTAACTGAAATATTAGTACATTTAGGAATTGATGCAAAAATTGCTGAGGATGATGCATGTAAAATCGAACATGACCTATCTGATGAAACATTTGATGCGATAAAAAAATATTATAATGAGAAAATTAAATAAAAAAATGGCTGTTAAGATAATTAAACTTAACAGCCTTTTCTAATTTATGCTAAAACCTTTTTAACAAAATTAATATCTAAGCTTAACGCTTTTGCTATCATATTTTCATCAAAGCCATTTGAATACATTGTTTTAATGTTTTCATTTATTGCTTCTTGTTTACCTTCTTTTTTAGCATCTTTTTTCATATCTTCAATTGCTTTACACATATTAATAT
>CAMOUB010000050.1 GCA_946626345.1 uncultured Caryophanales bacterium
GTAGTACATAAATGTAGTACATAAAATAAAGACTAAAAATAGCACGTATGAGCAATTGAAGGCTTTACTACGCGCTTTTTTTCATTTCAATTTATAATATCGAGGCAAACTCGGGTTTTAGCATATTTAGATAGTTTTTTAAACAAATGTTATAGATAAATCTATAAAAGTAAAGAAATTGCTACTTTATAATGAAAATTTATGATATAATTTTTATATATGTATTTTTGGAGGTTTTTTATCATGGATTTAAAAGATTATGTTGCTTCAATACCTGGTTTTCCTAAAGAAGGTATTATATTTAGAGATATTACACCAATGCTTCAAAATGGTGCTGCATTTAAAGAGGCTGTAAATAGACTAGCTAAATATGCAAAAGAATTAGGTGCTACAGTTATTGCAGGACCTGAGGCTAGAGGATTTATATTTGGTTGTCCTGTTGCAACAGAATTAAATATAGGATTCGTTCCTGTAAGAAAGCCAGGTAAATTACCTAGAGAAACAATTTCAATTGATTATGAGCTTGAATATGGTGTTAATACTGTATGCATTCATAAAGATGCATTCAAGCCAGGAGATAAAGTAGTAATAGTTGATGACTTACTTGCTACAGGTGGTACAGCACATGCTGCTGCTAAACTTGCTGAAAAAGCAGGAGCTACTGTTTTAGGTTTAGCATTTGTAATTGAGTTACCTGACCTAAATGGTAGAGAATTATTAAAAGATTATAAAGTTATGTCTTTAACTCAATTTGAAGGAGAATAGCATTTAATATTTGAAAGGATGTGATTATATGGAATATAAGAAATTTGAAGATTTAATGTTTTTAGTTAATGGATATATTCATAATCAAAAATCACAAGATCTAATTACAAGAGCATACAATAGAGCTTTTGAATTGCATGCTGGACAATTTAGAAAAAGTGGTGAACCATATATAATTCATCCACTAAATGTTGCATGCATTTTAGCTGAATTACATGTAGGACCTGATACAATATGTGCTGGTTTATTACATGATGTTGTTGAAGATACACAAATATCAAAAGAAGAACTTGCAAAGGAATTCTCTGATGATATAGCTGAAATAGTTGATGGTGTTACAAAAATTAGTAATTTAAAATTTGTATCACTTGAAGAAAAACAAGTTGAAAACCATCAAAAGATGTTACTTGCAATGGGACGTGATATTAGAGTAATCGTTGTTAAGCTTGCAGATAGATTACATAATATTAGAACCTTAAATTTCATGCCTGCAGAAAAAAGAGAAAGAATTGCAAAAGAGACATTAGAAATCTATGCACCACTTGCTCACAAGCTAGGTATGTTCCGTATTAAGGCAGAACTTGAGGATACAGCTTTAAAGTATGTAGATTCACAAGCATATAATAAAATTGCTAATTTAATCAAAAATGATAATTCAGCAAGAATGAGTAATGTTGATCATACAATAAATGAAATTTCAAAAACATTAGATGATGAAGGCGTTAAAGATTATAAAATTAAAGGTAGAATTAAAAATATCTATAGTATCTATAAAAAGATGGTAAACCAACAAAAGGATTTTGAAGATATTTATGATATTCTAGCAATTAGAGTAATTGTTAATACAATTGGAGAATGTTACCATGTATTAGGTTTAATTCATGCTCACTATACTCCAATTCCTAAGAGATTTAAAGATTATATTGCTGTACCAAAGCCTAATATGTATCAATCACTACATACAACAGTTATCAGTGAAGATGGATTTACATTTGAAGTTCAAATTAGAACTAAAGAAATGGATGACATTGCTGAACTAGGTGTTGCTGCACACTGGGCATATAAAGAAGGCGTTGAATATTCTAAGGAAAAAGAACAATTTGAAATTGCTCAAAAATTAAAATGGTATGGAGACCTTTTAAAATTTACAGAAGAAGAAAAATCAGAAGATGCATCTAATTATGTAAATGCAGTAAAGGATGATATCTTAAAAACTAATGTATTTGTATATACTCCAACAGGAGAAGTAATTGACCTACCTGTAGGTGCAACTCCGATTGATTTTGCATATAAGATTCATACAAATATTGGAAATAAAACTGTAGGTGCTATTGTAAATAATCATATTGTACCACTTGATTATGAATTAAAAAATGGAGATATTATCTCTATTAAAACAAATAAAAATTCATTTGGGCCATCTGAAAACTGGTTAAAAATTGCTAAAACTAGTCATGCTAAGCATAAGATTAAGAGTTTCTTGAATAAGCAAAATAGAGATATTTTATTAGCTCATGGTAAAGAAGCAATTGATGAAGAATTCCATAATTCAAAAATTACTGAATATGAATTAACAGAAGACTTTGCTAAAAATAATTTCAATAAGAATAATATTAATTCTTTAGATGATCTTTATTTAGAGGTTGCTAAAGGTAATTTATCACCAAAAACTGTTATAACAAAATATGTTGGTGAAATATCTGGAGATAAGACAGCTGAATTACAGCTAAATCGTCAAATTGAAAGAAACCAAAAGATTTTATCAGCTAATAATGAAACAGGTGTTATAGTTGAAGGATTAAGAAATCCATTAATTAAGCTTGGTTCATGCTGTAACCCAATTCCTGGTGATAACATAATTGGATATGTAACAAAGGGTAGTGGAATAGTTGTACACCATATTGGATGTAAAAACTGTAAATCATTCCAAATGGAACGTATTATTCCTCTTGATTGGGCATCTAACCCAGATAGAAAATACCCATGCTCAATAAAAATTGATGCAGCATCTAATATCAATTTATTAGTTGAAATAATGAATACTGTATCTCAAAGTAATATGTCAATATTATCAATTAATGCTAATTCAAATAAGGATTTAGAAACAACTGTTAAGCTTAAGGTTATGACAAAGAGCTTAGTTGAACTAGAAAAGATGATATTGAATCTAAAGAAGATAAAATATATTTATAATATCGAAAGAGATAATCTATGAGAATAGTAGTTCAAAGAGTAAAAGGGGCATCTTGTGTCGTTGATGGAATTGTAACAGGTAAATGTGATAAAGGATTTTTATTATTTATTGGTTACAATAATAATGACACAACTAAAGAACAAGAAAAATGCTTAAAAAAGGTATTAGGACTAAGAATCTTTGAGGATGAAAATGGCAAAATGAATAAATCCTTAAAAGATATTGGTGGTAATATTTTAGCTATTTCTCAATTTACACTATATGCTGATTGTAAGCATGGTAATAGACCATCATTTACTGAGGCAATGGAATATAATAAAGCAAATTCAATGTATTTAGAATTTGTAGAAATGGTAAGAAAAGAAGGATATCATATTGAAACTGGTGTTTTTGGAGCTGATATGAAAATTAGTCTTCTAAATGATGGACCAGTAACAATAATATTAGATACAGATAATTTGTAGTGGAGGTAATTATGAAGCCTTATATATTTAATGGAGAAGTATTTAATGATTTAGATACATTAGCACATTCATATATTGAAAATTTTGATTTAGGAATTGAAGATATATATGCTAATTCTAAAAAATTAGTTAAATTTGTTAAGAATGTATCAAAGGATAAAGAATTAGTATCAGAAGTTGTTTCTATACTTGCTTATTCTAAATATAAGAACAATGCATTAACATTCATTATTTATACATTCTTAAATGATAAAAAAGTAATAATTAATGGAAAAGAATTTACAATGGAATCTTTCATTAATGAATTAAAAGCATACCCTGATATTACATCAAATAATATCTTATATGCATTCATGGAAGATTATGGTATTAGTAAAACATTTGCAAAAGAGGATGAGAATTCTAAATTTGCAGTTGATTCATTTTTCATTGAAAAGAATTATAAGGATAAATTTACATATAAATATCTAACTACATTTTATAATTATCAGGTAAATGAAGCACCATATGCACAGCTATCAACAATAGCAATAAATGGTGAAGAATGCTTTAGACGTGCAACGAAGATAGCAAATAATGAAGATTTCCAATTAGGATTAGCTCATAAGCTTGGATTTAAAGCTGCAATAGATATGCATAATGATCCTAATCCATTATTTAAAGCTATTAAATTATTAAAAGAGAAAAAAGAAGTAGCTGATGATGAATTAAAGAAATTAATAACAGATACATTCTATTGGTGGCTATTAGATAATCTAGATAAATATCAAGCATTAAAAAATGAAGCTAAAGAAACTTTTACTAGATTATATGAATTAAAAAAGGAATATGATGGATACCAAGAAAAGATTCAAAGAAGAGAAATCACTGATATTTCTTTAGACCTTTTAGCAGATTTATCTCGTGGTATTTATTTAAATTATATTAATTTTGTTACATTATTTAGAGATGGAAAAATAATGGTAAAACAAAAATTCTCAGAAGCATCTTATTCATTTGATAAGCCATATTGTAGAACATATATTACAGCTGACTTTATGAAAGATCATATTGTTAAGCTTTATAATCCAAATAAGGATGAAAAGAAAGTTATTTCAATTAACCCACTTACTGGTGCTGAAATTGAATTAGATGAAGATACTAGAAAAGAAATAGATGTAGATGATATTTCAGATGATAGACCAGTATTAATTAAAATTGATGATGAAAATATCATTGATGAAATTGAATTTTCTAAAAAGGTATTAAGAAAAAATTCAAGATTAGCTGCGTTTGCAATTACAATGACATTATTCTTTGGAATAATTGCAATTGCTGCATCTGTATTATCAATAATCTTTAAAAATCAAGATTTAGGCAAATTTAGTGATGCAATTAAGAATGTAAATAATGTAGCAATTATGATTATTGCTTTAGCATCTGTATCATTAATAGTTGTCCTAGCATGTGGTATTACATTAAATGTATTATCACAAAAGACATTAAAGGATGTTAATACATTATTATTTATAACTAATGCAAAGACTAAAGAGAAAGTATCACCAAAACAAGAATCTAAATTAATTACATTATTAACTAATGAAGAAAAATATAAAAAGTCTGTTAAGAAAAGATATAAATTTATTAGACTTATTACAGCTATATTCCATGCATTATCATTTGCTTTAATAATTGTTTTATTAGTAATTATAGGACAATTATTCATTAATGTATTTAAATTCAAATCTACAATTATTTCTGTTTTACTTGCATCTATTATAGGACCTGCATTAGGATCATTAATTATATTATTTAAAAAGAAAAATGGCATTTTAAGCGTATTATTAATAGATTTAATAACACTTATAGCAGTATTAGTATTTGCCATTTTAGGAGTATAATATGAATATTTATATGGTTAGTCTTGGATGTGCTAAAAACCAAGTAGATTCCGAGATGATTTTAGGATTATTAAAACAAAAAATGAAAATAGTTGAATCACCTAGTGATGCTGATTTAATTTTAATTAATACATGTGCATTTATAGAACCAGCTAGAAAAGAAGCTATTGATACTATATTAATGCTATCTGATTATAAAAAGCCAAATGCTAAAATGATTGTATGTGGTTGTCTTGCTCAAAGATATAAAGATGAAATAGTTAAGTTATTACCTGAGGTTGATAGATTCATAACTATTGATGAATATAAAGATATTGCAAATATTGTTAATTCAGTAATGAAATCAGATTTCAAATCAAGTGATATAATATCTCCTTTAAATAGAGTATATACATCACCATCTTATATGACTTATGTAAAAATAAGTGAAGGATGCTTAAATAGATGTGCATTTTGTGCAATACCTTTAATTAGAGGAAATTTAAAAAGTAGAACTATTGAAGATATTGTATCAGAAGTAAAGCTTCATGTTAGTGAAGGTGTATATGAAATTAATTTAATAAGTCAAGATACAACAAAATATGGTTATGATCTCTATAGAGAATTAAAGCTTGTAGACCTATTAAAGGAATTAGTTAAAATAGATGGAGATTTTAAAATTAGATTATTATATTTATATCCAGATATTGTAACTGATGAATTAATTAATTTCATAAAAGATAATGATAAGATAATGCCTTATTTTGATATTCCTATTCAGCATTCTGAAGATTTAATCTTAGAAAAGATGAAGCGTAGAGGAAATAGAAAATATTTATTAGATTTATTTAATAAGATTAAGACATTAATTCCAAATGCGATCTTAAGAACTACATTTATTGTAGGATTTCCATATGAAACAAATAAAGATGTAGATTCATTAATTGATTTTGTTAAAGAAGTCAAATTTGATAGATTAGGAGCATTTACATTTAGCTTAGAAGAAGGAACTAAGGCATGTGAATATCCAAATATCATATCAGAAGATGAAAAACAAAAGAGATATGAAAGATTAATGGAAGTACAAAATGAAATATCTTTAAATAAAAATAAGGCTTTAATTGGGACTGTTTTAGATGATGCATTCATAATTGATTATGATGAAGATTCTTATATGTATGTAGCAAGAAGCTATGCATACGCACCTGATGAAATAGATGGATGCATATATGTTGCTGCAAAAAAAGAATTAAAATTAGGACAAAGGATAAAGGTAAAGGTATTAGATTGTGATTCTTATACCTTGACAGGTGAAGAATATGTTTCTAAATAGAAAAAATGTTAATGTTTATTTATTTGATGTTGATGGTACATTATTAATTGATGGTGTTATTCCTGATTCTGCTAAGGAAGTAATTTCTGAATTAAGAGAAGAAGGAAATATGGTAATGCTTGCAACAGGAAGAAGCCAAGGACAATTAAAAGAAGTAACTGACCAAGTTAAAGTTGATGGCTTTATTCAAAATAATGGTGCTTATGCAATACTTGGTAAGGATATTTTATTTGAATCTCCTATTAATCCTGAAGTAATTTGGAAATTACATAATGATGGACTTAATTTAGGTGTTTTAACAAAGGATAGATATGTTAGATTTTTAAATACTAATAAAGCATTTAAAAAATTTGCAGAAAGCTTAAAAATAGAAGAACCTAAAAAGGCTGATACTTCAGTTATTGATAGAGATAAAATCTATTCTTTAACTATTGCATCAACTAATCTTGAAGCAGAGGTTAATCCTAAGAAATATCCTGAATTAAGATTCATTAAGGTTTCTGATTATGGATATGATATTGTCGCTAAAGGCACAACTAAAGCATCAGCCTTTGCAGCAATAAAAGCTAAATATCCTCAAGGACATATAATTGCCTTTGGAGATAATCTAAATGATTTAGAAATGCTAGATGAAGCTGATTTAAGTGTTTGTATGGCAGGTGCTCCTGATGCATGTAAAAAGGCATCGTCTTTCGTTACAAGAGCTGCTGAGGCAGATGGAATTGAATTTGCAGTAAATAATTTCATTAAGAGGGTATTAGATTAATGAAACAAATTAATGTTGTTTTATATCATCCAGAGATTCCACAAAATACAGGAAATATAATGAGAAGCTGTGTAGGCTTTAATGCAAAACTTCATTTAATTAAACCTTTAGGTTTTACATTAGATGAAAAGAAGCTACAAAGAAGCTGTGTTGATTATTATGAATTCTTAGATTATGAAGTATATGAATCATGGGATGATTTCAAATCAAAAAATGATGGAATGTTTTGTTTTTTAACAAGATATGGACATAAATCACCAATTAATATTGATTTTAAAAAAGAAGCAAATGATAGACCTGTATATTTAGTATTTGGTGCTGAATCAACTGGAATTGCATATGATATATTAAAGGATAATATAAAAGATTGTTATAGAATTCCTACAACAGATAAAATAAGAAGCCTTAATTTATCTAATTGTGCAGCGATTATGTTATTCTTAGCAAGTGAAGCACTAAACCCCAAAGATGTTGTGTTCTTAGAAGAACCAGACACATTAAAGGGAAATCATTTTATTGAAGATTTAGATATATCTAAATTAGATTATAAGCATAGAGAGGGAAGATAATATGGAAGTAATTACTTTAACAAACGAAAATTTTAAAGATTTTATTAATCAAGATAAGCCAGTATTAGTAGATTTCTGGGCTACTTGGTGTGGACCTTGTAGAATGTTAGGTCCTATTTTAGAAAAGCTATCAAATGAGGATTTTATTCAAGTTGGAAAGGTAAATGTTGATGATGAAGAATTAATTGCTAGTACATTTAATATTCAATCAATTCCAACAGTTATGTTATTTAAATCAGGAAAGCTTTTAGATACAGCTGTAGGATTTCAACCAGAGCAAGCTATAAAGAACTGGATTAGTAAAAATATTTAAAAAATTTTATTTAAATTTATTTATTAATTTTTATAAAAATGATACTTTTTAGGCCATTATATTAATTTAATAATGGTCTTTTTTTATTATTTGATAAAATGATAAAAATATATGTGTTATGATAATTTGACAATAAAAAATTAAAGAATAAAATATTATTGTGCAAACAAAAAATGATATCTTAAAATCCTATTTTGGCTTTTCTAATTTAAAACCAGAACAAGGATTAATTATTGATTCAGTTTTAGAAGGCAATGATACTATAGGTCTTTTACCCACAGGCTTTGGTAAATCAATTTGCTTTTCTATACCATCTTTATTACTTGATGGAATAACCTTAGTTATAACACCATTAATTGCATTAATGGCAGATCAGGTTAATAACTTAAAAAAGAAATTTATAAAAGCTGAATATATTAATTCGCTACAAACTGATATTGAAAAAAATATTATATATGAAAGAATTAAAAATGGTAAGGTTAAAATATTATTTATAGCAGGTGAAAGATTATTAGTACCAAAGTTTATTAATATTATTAAGAATTTAAAAATATCTTTAATTGTATTTGATGAGGCTCATACATTATTATGGTCAGAAGATTTTAGATTAGCCTTAGCAAGAATACCTGAATTTATAAATTCTTTAAGTTATAGGCCACCACTATTAGTGTTAACAGCTACAGCAACAACTATTACTGTAAATAAAATAAAGCAATTGTTGAATTTAAATAATCCTAAAATAGTGATTGGTAATCCTGATAGATTAAATATATTTTATAGGATAATTAAGGCATCAAATAAAGAAACAAAATTATTAAGCTATTTATCTAAACATAAAGAAAAAGGTTTAATTTATACCTTAACAATTAAAACTGCAGAATATTTATATTATGAATTAAAAGAATTAGGATATAATGTAGGACTATATCATGGTGGCTTAGATTCAGAAGAAAAAAAGCTAGTCCAAGAAAAATATACTAAGGGTGAAATAAATCTAATGGTAGCGACTAATGCCTTTGGTATGGGTATAGATATACCTGATATTAGATTCGTTATTGAATATGATATGCCATCATCTATTGAAGATTTTGTACAACAAACCGGAAGAGGCTCAAGAGATGGTAAATTAGCAGAAGGAGTATTATTATTTGATACAAAAGATATAGGTACAAATGAATTTTTTATTGATCATATAAAAAATGATAATTTATCACACCATGAATTGAGTCAGGTTAAATTAGATAGATATAAAAAATTAGATAAAATGATTGAATTATGTCTAACTAGAAAATGTATTCATCAAATGATATCAATATATTTTAATCATCCACATGGTGGAAAATGTATGATGTGTTCTAATTGCAAAAAATAAAAGCCGATTTAATCGGCTTTTATGCTTTTAATTCTTGGAATTTAGCTTCAGCTGGAGTGTAATTTGTTTGTGGAGTAATATCCATAAATATAGGAATTATCATAGGCTTTCTATCTGTTCTTTCACTAATAACTTCTGATAATTTTTCTGTTAATCCAGCCTTTAGCATTTGTAAATTTACTAATTTAACTTTTGACATTTCAGTTAATAAGTATTCTTTTGCATATTCAACAAATGTGTGAGTTAATTCTTCACTATCTTTCATATAGATAAATCCTCTTGATACAACCTGTGGGTCAATTGGAATTGTCTTATTTTTAGTATCAATAGTTATAATTAATGCAAACATACCATCATCAGATAATATTTTTCTTTCTCTTAAAATAGAAGAAGAAATATCTCCAATACCAGTACCATCAATATAAACCTCACCAGCATTTACATGTCCTGCTAATCTTGCTGAATGCTCATTTATAGCAACCACATCACCATTTTCTAATACAAATGTATTATTAGGTTCAACTCCTGTTTCAATTGCTAGGTCTGCATGAACTCTTTGCATTCTATATTCACCATGAATAGGGATGAAATATTTTGGTTTTACAAGTGATAACATTAATTTTAATTCACCTTGTGAAGCATGTCCTGTTGTATGCGTATCTGTAATAGGTGAATGTGTTACAACCTCAGCACCATTTTTGAATAATAAATTGATTGTTCTATTTACACCCTCTTGGTTTCCTGGAATAGGAGAAGAAGAGAATA
>CAMOUB010000051.1 GCA_946626345.1 uncultured Caryophanales bacterium
TCATATATGTTGATTTACCACTCATATTAGGACCTGTAATTAAAATCATATTATATTTATTAATTACACAATCATTAACAATATAATTTGACCCAATAATAGTCTCTAATACAGGGTGACGTCCATCAACTATATTAACTGTTCTATTTTGATTAAATGAAGGACGAACATAATTATATTTTAAAGAAATATCAGATAAAGAAATATAACAATCTATAACTGATACTATATCTGCAAGATTTTGTAAGCTTACAGTATATTTAGATGCTTCATTTCTTACTTTTGTAAATATTTCATATTCAATAGCTTCTATTTGGTCTTTAGCATTTAAGACCATTTCTTCATAATGCTTTAATTCAGGAGTTATAAATCTTTCTGAATTAACTAATGTTGCTCTTCTTTCGTATTTAATATCTTCTGGTAAATCTTTAATTTGTCCTTTTGTTACTTCAATAAAATATCCTGTAACTCTATTAAAGCCAACCTTAAGATTTTTAATACCTGTTAATTCTCTTTGGCTAGCTTCATAATTTAAAATCCATTCTTTACCATTTTTAGATATATTTCTTATTTCATCTAGTTTTTCATTAAATCCATCATTAATTAATCCACCCTCTTTAACTGATAGTGGAGGATTTTCAACTAATGCATCATCTAAAAGGGAACATAATTCAATATGTGAATCGATATTGTTTGCTAAATTAGATGCTATAGGGGTATTTAGTTCTTCTAATTTTTCTTTCAAAATAGGAATAGCATGTAAGCTTCTTCTTAACCAAACTAAATCTTTAGCATTAGCACTACCTGATGAAATTCTACCTATTATTCTTTCTAGGTCATATACATTTTTAAATTCTTGTTTAATATCATCCTTTATAATGATATTTTTATTAAATAATTCAACGAAATCTAATCTTTCATTTATTTCATCTAAATCACATAAAGGCTTATCTAGCCACTTATGTAATAAACGAGATCCCATTGCAGTATTACATTTATCTATTAGCCATAATAAAGAACCACTCTTAGTTCCTAATCTTAATGTTTCAGTTAATTCTAGATTTTTCTTAGTGAATGCATCTAGATGCAAATATGACTTACCAACATAAGATTTAAATTCTTTAAAATATGTAGGCTCACATTTTTGGGTTTCTATAAAATATTGAACTAATATACCAATTGCTTTATGATACATTGGATCAATTGTTTTTGTTATATGTGATAAATTAGAAGGTATTTCTGTATTATCCATAAAAGATAGGGCAATTTGATTTGAAACAATAAAATCAATTATTTTTTTATTATTAAAGTCATGTGTTAATACAATCTCTTTTATATGTAGGGCAAGAATTTCATTTAATAAAACCTCAGTTGATTTATAAATTGCAATATATCCTTCACCTGTTGTTATATCTGAATAGCATAATATATAATCTCTTTTAATATTTATTATTGATGCTATAAAATTATTTTCCTTATCCTTTAAGCCTGAATCAATTGTACCAGGAGTTATTATTTTAATGATTCCTCTTTTTACAAGGCCTTGGGCTGTTTTAGGATCTTCTACTTGTTCACCTATTGCAACCTTATATCCCTTAGATACAAGCTTTTCAATATACTGGTCTGCCGCATGGAAAGGTACACCACACATAGGGACTCTTTCCTTTTGACCTGCATCTTTACCTGTTAAGGCAAGCTCTAGTTCTCTAGATGCAGTATAAGCATCATCAAAAAACATTTCATAAAAGTCACCTACACGGTAAAAAAGTATATAATCTTTATAATTGTTTTTTATTTCAAGGTACTGTTCAATCATTGGACTGTACTTTACTTCACTACCCATTTTTTCACCCACTAATTATCTTACTAAAGCAATAATAATAAATATTAATACTCCCACTAATAAAGCTAGCATAGATGCAACTATAACTGTTTTTACAGTTGAACTATTTTGAAGCTTTATTATTCTATCAGAACCATAATCCTCATTTTTAATTACATTATCGAATTTAAATGATTCATCTTTAATAACTTCTTCTTTTTCTTCTATAATTTCTTCTTGATTATTTTTCAATAATTCTTCAATTTCTTCATCTGAAGCAGCTTCTACATCTGATAAATCCTCATTTAAAATTACAGGTGCTTCTTCACTAACAGATTCTACTTCTTGATTATCATCTAGTGGCTCTTCTGTTTCATAAACTTCTTCTACAGTTTCTTCTTTATCAGGAATAGATGCCATAGCTTCATCAATTTTCTTTTGTTTTTCTTCTTCAAAAATTTGTGTATTAGGATCTTCATATACTGCATTAACGAATTCAATATTTTCTCCATCAATTAAAGAATCTAATTCAGCATCAATTTCATCTGCCTCATCAGTTATACTATTAGTTTCTTCTACCTTAGCCTCTTCTAATTCTTTAGCCTTTAATGCTTCTTCCTCTTTTAGCTTTTCTTCTTCAGCAATAGCTAAAGCCTCAGCCTCTTCTTCCTCTTCTTTAATTAATACTTGATTGAATTCTTCAGTATCAGTTTCTTCACCCGCATAATGAATAACCTTTTTAGGCTTTCCATTTCCAAATACTGATACAGCCTTTAAATCTACTTTGAATTCAAATGGCTTATATTCATCAGGAATAATAAATCTCTTAACACTTGTTCTTTCAAATTCACCATTTGATAATAAATAAATTAAGTAATTAATTATTTCCTTTTTTGATAATGTAGATGACATAGGGATACCTGTTCTTTCTGAATAAGTATCTAACTGAGCTACAGTCATCTCATTTAATCCTTCATATATTTCTTCATTATATGTTCCATTTTGCATCATATACCAAACGATATAATTAATAAATTCTTCTTTTTTAAGTGATTGAGGTATTTCAATTCCATATTTCCCTGCAATATCATATATTTCTTGGTTAGACGCACTGAATTCTAATGTCTTAAATACTAAATCTTGTTTTTGTCCATCAAATGTATCTTCTTGTTCTAAACCAGCACCACTAATATAATTGTAATATTGCTCAAAAGATTCAATAGATGCTTTCTTTAAATTCTTAACATAAGTTAATTCTCCATCAGAAAAATCCATTGCTACGAAATTAGTTAAAATCAATTTGAATAAATTATATCTATATGCATAAAAAGAATCAGGATCATTACAGATCTTTACAAATAAATTAAATAATTGTTGTTCTGTGAAGGCACTATAATATTGTAGTCTTGTAAAATAATCTTTAGATAATGAATTAGAATTTAAAAATTTAATTCTTCTATTTAATACAGACATTAATGCTAAACAATTCATCATTCTTGGTAATTGAATACCTCTATTAACTAAAAAATGATATGCTTGTTCTCCTGATAGCATTGCAAATTTTCTTATTAATGTATCAAATTTAGATGATTTACCAAATAAAGTAATTGTTCCCTTTTCAAAATTGATATCCATAATAAATACCTCCATTTATGCATAAACTCATATTATATATAATATAATATATTTTGAAAAATTACAATATTTCAAATGCTTCAAATCTTCTTTTGCATATTATATAAAAATATGATATTATCTATTTTGTAAGAGAGCGAGGAAACTAAAATGAAAATATTAGCTTTAATTTTTAATGGCTTTGAAGAGGAAGAGGCTATGGCTCCTTTCGCACTTCTAAGAAGAGCAAAGGCAGATTTAACAATCGCATCAATAAACAGTATAGTTACAGGGTGCCATAATATATCAATTTCAAATGTGACTTTATTAAATACAATTGATTATAAAGATTATGATTGCTTATTAATTCCAGGAGGACCACACTATAAGTTCTTAAGGGAATCAAAGCTAGTTCATGAAATAATTAATTATTATTTTCAAGCAAATAAATTTGTAGCAGGTATTTGTGCTACTCCTACTATTTTTGGCGCATTAGGTCACCTAAAGGGCAAAAATTATACATGCTTTACATCAATGAATAGTGATTTTGGTGGATTTTATCATGATGATGGTGTAGTAGTTGATGGGAAATTAATTACATCAAGAAGCGTTGCTTATTCTCTTGATTTTGCTTACGCAATAATTAGAGAAACAATGGGAATGGATGTATTAAACACTGTTTGGGAACACATTTATTATGAAAAATAAATTACCAATTAAGCTTATTAATTGGTATCAAAGAGAAATATCTCCTAATACAACACCTAAGTGTAGGTATATTCCTACTTGTAGTGAATATGCAAAGGAATGCTATAAAAAATTCAATTTTGTCAAAGCTTCCCTTTTAACAACAAAAAGATTACTAAAATGTAATCCATTGTTTAAAGGAGGATATGATCCTGTACCACTTAGTAAGGAAGAAAAATTAAAACAAAATGAAGAAAATGAAAAGATTATAAAAGAAAATGAGCAGGAAGATGATTAATTGGTTCTTACGCTTGATAGGGTATAGAACCGATTAATTCCTGCTCATTTTTATTTCTTTAATTTTTTATTTACTATATCTAATCTTTCATTAAATCCAAGCTTTTTATAATAAGCACCTGCCATTATTAAATCACCATTTAATTCATATAGGTATGCATCCTTTGCCATACCGTCTATGCTTGATTCAGATTTAGCTTGAAATCCAATTAAATCATATCTATTAAATCTTAAAAGAATTCTTTCAAGACCTGTAAAATGAAGGTCTCTATATTCTTTATCTTCTTCTTTTGTATCAATCTTTTTAATTGTATCTAAAACAACCTTTTTACTTTCTTCATCTAATTTTTTATACCCTAATTCATCCATTAGATTTTGAAATACACAATTATAAATAAATCTTTCTTCTTTGAAATTATATTTATCATTTGACATCATGTTGAATGCTTCTTGATCCATCATAAAGCATAATTCAATTGATTCTTTACTTTGTGTTCTAACCCCTAAAAATTTTAACATCTCTTCTATATTCATAAGACTCTATTCTCCTAATATTTATAGTATATCACAAAATTATTTAAATATCTATTTTAAGCTTCAACTATATTCATAGTCTTCCACTTTCCGCTTTTCCATCTAAAAATAAATATTATAGCTCTTAATAACTCATCAGCCGCCATAGATATCCAGACTCCAACAAGACCCATATTAAAATGAATTCCTAATATATAGCTAAATAAGGTTGCCACAAGCCAACAAAATATAATCGCAATTGTTGTAGGAAACATTACATCACCTGTAGTTTGTAGTGCTCTTACCATAACTATATTTATAGCCCTACCTAATTCTAGTGCTATTTCTATATATAATATTTTAGAACATAAGCTAATAATATCTTTATCTTTTGTTAAAAGACCAATCACAAATCCTGATGTAAGTGCGAATAATGTTGCCATTATTTCAGATACAATTACAGATACAATAAGTGTTTTCCATACTAATTTATTAGCTAATTCATTTTCTCCTGCACCTATTAATCTTCCAAGTAATATTTGCATACCTTGACTTGAGGCATTTACAAATAGATATGTTATTAATACAATCATCGATGCATAGGTCTTTGCTGCTGGGGCTGATAATAATTCTAAATTATTAGATATTACACCATTATTTCCAATTGTATTAATAAATGCCATTATTACAATTTGACTCATTGAATAGCTAAATGATTCTCCTGCTGATGGTAATCCTATTGATATTAATTTCTTTAATTCTTTAAAATTTAAGGGGAATAAGCCTATAGGTGATATATTTATTTTTAATTTTAATGTTACAACAAATATTAAAATGATAACACCTATAAATCTAGATATTACAGATCCTAAGGCAACAGCTAAAATAGGATTAATTTTAAATACATATAATAATAAAGCATTTAAAATGACATTTATTACATTAAATATTATAGATATAGCAAGTGATGTTTTCATATATTCATTACTTCTTAAAAATGATTGTAGTGACATCATTAATGCTTGCAAAAATAATGTTCCACCACATATTTTTAAATACATAGTTGAATCACTAATTAATGAATCAGATACCTGTAATAAATTTAGTGATGGCTTTGCTAATAAGAATAATAATATAGATAATATAACACCAAAAAATAAATTAAAATAAAATGATAATTTATATATTAATGTTTCTTTTTCTTTATTTTTTGCACCCTTATATTGGTTAATTAAAATTAATGATGCAGTAGCTAAAACTGAAATTGAAACTACTAATAGGTCTAATATTGAGTTTGCTTGATTAATAGATGTCGCAAGATTATCATTTTGAACCATAATCTTATCAACATTTCCTGCTAATATTTGTAATAATAGTTCTAAAAATATTGGAATTATTATAAATATTAACTGCTTAACATTGATTTTTTTCATAATTTACCTCATATACTAAAAGTATTATAATACCAAAAAATTAAAAGTAAATTATTTTTAAAATGAAAACATTTTTATCTAAATGTATTAATCCACATATGATTATTAAATAATAAAAATCTTATATTCCCTCTATCTTTAGTTACATATACTTTTGATTTCTTTTCTAGTCTTTTTAGTATTTCTTCATTAGGGAAATCATATTTATTATTTAATCCTGCAGATATTATTGAATATGATGGTGAAACTAAATTAATAAATCTATCTATACTAGATGTATCTGACCCATGATGTGCTACTTTTAAAATATCAGAATCTAGCTTATTATTATATTTATTACATAAATCTAATTCTGCTTCTTTTTCTATATCTCCTGTAAATAAAAATACCTTATCAAATATTTTTATTTTAAATACTATTGAATTATTATTAGTCAATCCATAATCTTTTATTGGACCTAATATTTCTAATTCTGTATTATTTAATATTATTTTTGTATCTGAAGTTATCGCCTTTATATTTTTATAATTAGCTAATAATTCGCTAAATTTAGTATCAAATTTAGGATATATAACCATTTTAACGTTAAAATAATCTAATATTTCTTTATAATCACCTAAGTGATCTATATCACTATGAGTAATTATAAAATAATCTATTCTATCTATTCCTTCTGATTTTAAATATGAAAAAGAATTATATGCATCTACTAATACAATACCTTGATTATATGGTAATCTAATTAGACTTGAATCACCTTGCCCTACAGATATAAAATTAACCTCCGCTATAGGATTTATATATTTAAATAATATGATTATAGATAAATAAATTCCTAATACAAAATGATATATGTATGATTTCTTTTTAGCTACATTATAAATTATTAATGAATAAATTAAATAATATAATAATATCATATAAATATTAAATTGCTTAATGTGAATTAAAGGTAATAGATTTGATAATGCTTCTAGGTAATTATTTATGAATATAAATATATATTTTAAAAATATATCTAATATTGGCCATATTGATAATATATATGAAATAGGTACTAACACAAAACCTAATATAGTTGATAAAAATGGTGATGTAATAATTGAAAATATAGATATTACACCTGTTATTTTTATAACAAAGGGGAGTGTTATAAAATATATTAAAAGATATGTTTTAATTAATCTTAATATCTTATTTTCTTCTTTTATTAAATCATTAGTATATATTAATATAAAGCTTACTAAAAATGATAATATAAAACCTACCATGTAAAATGAATATGGGTTAAATAAAATAATTAAAATAAAAGATAATGATAATATATCTAATTTAGAATAATAGATATCACCTTTTTTATTTAAAGCTAAAAATATTAAGAATAATAATGCTCTTACACTACTAATAGGAGATCCTATTAATAATACATATATTGATATTATTAAAAGTGGAATAGTAGGCTTATAAATATGAAATAGCTTTAAAATAATTAATGATAATATTTTAAATAAAAACAATATATGTAATCCACTTATTGCTAAAATATGTGATAAGCCTAATATTGAATATGAGTCTTTTATATTAGATTCCAAATTATTATTACCAAATACTAAAGACATTACATAATTATATGAATTCTCTGATAAATTATTTTTTAGATAATTAGTATACATATATTTTAAAGAATATATAGAAAATCCACTTTTTATATATTCTTTTTTTATTACCTTACCATAATAAGATATTCCTTTAGAATATAGATATTTTTCATAATCAAAATCATTTTCATACTGCTTAATAGAATCTTTTAGTTCTACTTCTAAATATAGGTTATCACCTGGTTTATTATTATGGTTATAATCAGTTAATCTTAATTTAACTAAATCAGATTTAAATATATATGTATTTGAATCTATTACATCTAATATATAACCTTTATATATTTCTTTTTTATTAGTATCTCTAATTATTTTTAATATTGATACATGGCTAATTATTATAAGTGATAATAATGATATAGGAATTATTAATTTAGTCTTTTTAAAAATAAATATTAAATATATCAATAAAAAAATTAATATGAAATAATATTTTAATCCAAGCATTAATAAAATAGATGAAATTAAGAAAAAATGTAAATTATTGTAAAAAGGCTTTTTCTTTAATAAATTTAATAGTTTCATCAGGTACATCTACTATTTCTTGAAATTTTTCAAATGATTCAATAGGACCATTTAATTTTATGTAATTTAATATTCTTTCAGCCTTTTTATTTCCTATTCCATCTAATTTTGTTAAATCCTTTAGTGTTGCAGTATTTATATTGAATTTACCATCAGTTATTATTTCTTCTTCAGATTGTTTTTCATCATATATTGATTCAATATGAATTGTTGTATCTTCATAATATCTTTTAGTTAAATTATTATCTATTTTAGAAAATTCTGTTAAATACACTTCTATATAATTAATTATTTCTCCATATGATATTCCTTTTTTTTGTGAAAAATACATAGTTGTTGTAATATCATCTTCTGATATTGAGTTTGGTGGTAAATATGCAATTTCACCATATACCTTTATAGTTATTGTATTATCTTTTATTTCTGTTTCTTCTATTATTTTAGTTTCATTTTTATTATTAATTAAAAGTGGTAATATTATTAAAATAATAGCTAATATGATTATTCCAATAATTAAAAATATTTCTTTTTTTCTATTCAAAATTAATCACCTCTATATAATAATAGACATCAAGTGATTAAAGTTTTAAAAAAAAATAAAAAATCTCTTAAAAAAGAGATTTAAAATGTAAAGCTATCTACTATTTCATCATTCATAGAATAAATATATATATTTTTTTCTTCTAATATTCCATATGATTTTTTAGATCCATTTTTAGGTAGGCTTATGCTTCCTGGATTAAAATATAAAGTCTTATTGTGTAAGCTACATTCAGGAATATGAGTATGACCATATAATACTAAATCAGGAGTGCCTGTATATAAATCTAGGTGATGACCATGTTCTAGGTGAGCTCTTAAATTATTTAAATTTAGATCAAGCTTTTCACTAACTTTAAAATTTAAAACCATTTCATCTACTTCAGCATCACAATTACCTCTAATCCAAATGATATCATCCTTTAATTCATTTAATAATTTAATACATTCCTTTGGATTATAATCCTTTGGTAAGTCATTTCTTGGTCCATGATATAAGATATCACCTAATATTAAGAATTTATCGAAATTACCATTTTTAAATTTCTCACATATAAATTTAGTAGAAAACGCATCTCCATGGATATCTGATACAATTAAATATCTCATTATTTATTCATTACCTCCAATATCTTTTTTAAATATAGTGTGACTAAGTCAACTTGTTCTTCTGTTATTCCATCAAAACAAGGTAAGGAATAATCACTAATATCTTGAACTATATCATCAACTATTTTTTTACTTTTATCAGTAATTCTTACAAAATACACTCTAGAATCACTTTTTGATTTTTCTTTGATTAAATATCCTTTTTCTATTAGACGATTAACTAAAGGTGAAATTACGTTTGTTGATTTATGCATTCTTTTACATAAATCTGTAACCTTACTTTCAGGGTTATTATATATATCTATTATTAATTGAGATTGAACAGATGTTAGGCCATAAGGAACACATATATCATCTCTAATATATGAAAATCTATTAGAAACATCATTTAATAAATCAATTAATATTTTTCTTTTTTTAGCATCAATTTGATCAGACATGTAATCACCTAATTTCTAAATGAATTATAGCAAAAATATCTATTAAAAACAAGAAAAAAGGCACTAGGTGAGCGCCTAGAGCCTTTAATAAAATCGATTTAATTACTCATTAGTCAAATTTTTTGTTAGCTAATTCAACATAGTGGTTGTAACGCTTTTGAGCATCCTTTAAGTTCCAATCAAGTAATTCTTGAGCCTTATCAGGGTTAACCTTAACTAATTGAGCATAACGACCTTCGTTCATTAAGAAGTCATT
>CAMOUB010000052.1 GCA_946626345.1 uncultured Caryophanales bacterium
ATTCTAACAAGCTTATTGATTGTTTCAACCATATGAACTGGAATACGTATAGTTCTAGCTTGGTCTGCAACAGCTCTTGTTATAGCTTGTCTAATCCACCATGTTGCATATGTAGAAAATTTAAATCCTTTTTTATGATCAAATTTATCTACAGCCTTTATTAATCCCATATTACCTTCTTGGATTAAATCTAAGAATTGTAATCCTCTAGATAAATATTTTTTAGCAATAGAAACAACTAATCTTAAGTTAGCATTAACAAGCTTATCTTTTGCTTCATCAGCAACCTCAACAATATCTTGTAATGCTTCATATTCTTCAATTGTAACAGTATTATTATCATCTGCATCGATTTCATCAAGTTTTTGCTTTGCAGCTCTTCCTTCAACGACTTGTTCTGCATATAATGTTTCTTCTTCAGTAGTTAATAGAGGAATCTTACCGATTTCTTTTAAATACATTCTAACTGGGTCATCAACTTTTAATGATGCAGGTAATTGGTCATATGTTGAAATATCAACTTCTTCAACATCGCTTAAATTAGGCTCTTGATTATCATCATCTGGTTGTGCATCTTCATCTGGCATTATATCGATTTCTTCTTTAGCAAGTTCTTTTTCAATATTATCGTAATCTTCAGAATCCTCTTTATAATATTTTGTAACATCACTTACAAAGATGAAACCACCATTTTTCTTACCTAACTCAAGTAATTCTTTAATAATCTCTGCTTGTTCCATAAGTGCTCTCCTTCTTTACAATTTCTATTTCTTTTTAGACATTTGTAATTTCTTTTTTTTGTTTTGAAATACATCATTTGCATATTCAAATTGTTTTTCTTTTGAAGTATTATTAGAAGATATTTTTCTTTTTAATTCTTCATTTTTAGCATCACAAGATAATAATTTTATTTTAGATATGCAGTTTTGTATATCTTCTTGATTATATGGTTCTATATTGCTTTTAGATACAGCTTCCATCATTTCTGTATAGTAGCATGCTTCTTCAGCACTAAGCATCTTGACAAATAAGCCTTCATCAAATTTATCAAAATTCATATAATATTCATAAACTAGTTTCGTCCAAAGGTTTGCTGTTTTAGGTTTAAAACCATTTAAATCATCACCTAATGTTTGATCAATATAAATGGCTGTTGCCTTACTACCTTTAGCATAAATAAATAATCTTAATTCAGCAATTGAATTCCATACCTCTTTTATTGTTTCAGGTACTATTTCATTTGGTTCGTAATCATCTATAAAATCTACATTTACATTTTGATTACCAATAAATGAATTATAATCAAATCTTATCGCATCATATGATGTATTAGTATCTTTAGCTAATCTTTTTAGATAAGATTCTTTTATTGATTCACTTCTTTCTGCAAAAAGTAAATTAAATATTTGATTACATACTTCTTTAAAAACTATATTGTCACTAAAATCTTTATTCATTATAGTAACAAGATATTGATATTCAATTTCATCAATTAAATTTGATTCAAAATATTCTTTATATTTATCAATACCATATTTTAATACATATTCATCAGGATCCATTCCATCAGGTAATAATACCAATCTAACATTGAATCCTACTTGTTTAAATATTTTTATAGCCTTTAATGAAGCTTTTATACCGGCTTTGTCTCCATCATAACAAATAATTGCGTTATTTGTATATTTGTATAAGATTCTAGCCTGAGTGATTGAAAGAGCTGTACCCATTGTACATATTGCTTCTTTCATACCACTTTTATATGAGGCAATTACATCCATTTGTCCTTCATGCAAGATTACTCTTTTCATTTTCATAATCTCGCCTTTAGCATTTTGGAAATTAAATAATACCTCACTCTTGTGATATATCATTGATTCCTTGGAATTGATATATTTAGGTTGATTTTTATCTTTATTATCAAATATTCTAGCTGAAAAGCCAATTGGATTTCCTTGTTCGTCATATATTGGAAACATTATTCTTCCAATAAAGAAATCGTGGTATCCATTTTCATTATTAATTAATCCTGAATCAACCATATCAAGCTCTAAGAAATTTGAATCCCTTAATACTTCATATAATGAGTCTCGTTGTTTAGGTGCTAAACCAATATTGAAGTCCTTAATTACCTCATCTGTTAGGCCTCTTTTTAATAAATAATCTCTTGCCTCTAAACCATATTCTGTCTTCTCGTAATTTGCTCTATAAAAGTTTATAGCCATTTTAACGATATCATAATATTTCTTATTAGGGTTTTCTTTTTTATGATAATTAGATTTATATTCTATCCCATTAAATTCAGCTAATTTTATAATTGCATCTTGGAAATCAATATTTTCAATTTGCATAATAAATTTAATTGGGTCTCCACCACCACCACATCCAAAGCAATGGGCTAGTTTCTTTTCTGGTGAAACTAAAAATGATGGTGTATCTTCATGATGGAAGGGACATAAGCCTTTATAGTTTTTTCCTTGCTTATCTAATTTGATATTATAGCTAGATACTAATGCAACAATATCTGTGGCATCTATTATTTGCTTTATATCATCTGTAGCCAAGAAAATCCCCTCCTCATGTTATTTTAAAATTTTAATTTTGATTCAATGTATGCTGCAACATCTGCTACAGGTAAAGTTATTTGTTCCATTGTATCTCTATCTCTAATAGTTACAGTGTTATTATTAACTGTTTCATCATCTACACAAATAGTAAATGGTGTACCTATTGCATCTTGTCTTCTATAACGCTTACCGATATTTGCTGTTTCATCATATACACATGAGAATTTATCAGATAACATTTCATAAATCTCATTTGCCTTATCAGCATGATTTTTCTTAATTAATGGTAATACTGCAACCTTGTATGGTGCTAAAGCAGGATGTAATCTTAATACAACTCTTGTATCAACTCTACCATCATCTTTCTTTGTTTCTTCAACATCATATGCACTGAATAATACAGTTAATAACATTCTTTCAACACCAACAGATGGTTCAACTACATATGGTAAATATTTAGTATTATCATCAGGATCTAAATATTCCATATTAGCACCTGAATGGCTTTGATGAGCATTTAGGTCATAATTTGTACGAGATGCAATACCCCATAATTCTCCAAATCCCCAAGGGAATTCAAATTCAATATCAGTTGTTGCATTTGAATAGAAAGATAATTCTTCTTTTTCATGATCTCTATATCTTAATTTCTTTTCATCTACACCAATTGAAACTAAGAAATCCCAACAGAATTTTCTCCAATATTTAAACCATTCTAATTCAGAACCTGGCTTACAGAAGAATTCTAATTCCATTTGTTCGAATTCTCTTGTTCTAAATATGAAGTTACCTGGAGTAATTTCGTTTCTAAATGATTTACCAATTTGACCAATACCAAATGGTAACTTTCTTCTTGTTGTTCTTTGTACATTTTTGAAGTTAACAAATATACCTTGTGCTGTTTCAGGTCTTAGATAAACTTCATTCTTTGCATCCTCAACAACACCTTGATGAGTTTTAAACATTAAATTAAATTTTCTAATATCTGTATAATCTAAAGCACCACATGTAGGACATACTACATTATTGTCCTTTAAGTATTTTGTTAATTCTTCATTTGACATTCCATCTCCTGTAATTTTTCCATGAGTAAAATCTTCAATTAATTTATCAGCTCTAAATCTAGAATGACATTTTTTACAATCTACTAATGGATCAGAAAATGAACCAATATGTCCTGATGCAACCCAAACCTCACGGTTCATTAATATAGCTGCATCTAAGCCAACATTATATTTATTTTGCTTAACAAATTTCTTCCACCAAGCTTGCTTAATATTATTTTTAAGTTCAACGCCAAGTGGACCATAATCCCATGCGTTTGCTAAGCCTCCATATATTTCAGAGCCTTGGAAAACAAATCCTTGTTCCTTTAAAAAGGCTACTAATTCTTCAAGTGTTATCTTTTGCATAATAATCCTCCAACACATTTAAATCCATTTTATTATTATATATAATAAAGTCAATTTTGTCAATGTTTACAAATCAAGTTTGAAGATATATTGTAATAATAAAGTAATAATAAAAAAAATGAATGAAAATTTTATTTTTATCTTCCTTAATTTGTGTTATAATGTTTTTGTTTTGGAGGATTTATTATGAAAAAATTATATGAAGGAAAAACAAAAAATGTATATCAACTCGAAAATGGTAATGTATTACTAGAATTCAAAGATGATTGTACAGGAAAAGATGGAGTTTTTGATCCAGGTGAGAATCAAGTTGGATTAAAAATTGAAGGTATTGGTAGATCAAATCTTGAAACTTCTATTCACTTCTTTGAAATTTTAAAGAAAGAAGGAATTAAGACACACTATGTTTCTGCAAATGTAGAAAAAGCTACTATGGAAGTATTACCTGCAAAGGTATTTGGTCATGGCTTAGAGGTTGTATGCCGTTTAGTTGCTACTGGTTCTTTCATTAGAAGATATGGTGAATATATCAAAAATGGTACAAAGCTTCCTGGTGGTTATGTTGAATGTACATTCAAAAATGATGCATTAGGTGATCCACTTGTTACTAAAGATGCTTTAGTTGCATTAAATATAATGTCTGCTGATATGTATGATTCTATTAAAGAACAAACATTAAAAATTACTAATGTAGTTGCTAAAGAATTAAAGAGAATGGGTCTTGATTTATGGGACATTAAATTCGAATTTGGTTATAACAACAATGAAGTAATTTTAATTGATGAAATTGCATCAGGAAACATGAGAGTTTATAAGGATGGAAAGATTGTTAATCCAGTTGAATTAACAAAAATTATTCTATCAAACAGATAAAAAATAAGGCTGTAAAAATCAATTTACAGCCTTTTATTATGCCTATAATTTATTATTTTATAAATTCAAGTTTATTATTATAACTCATGTGCCAAAATTCTAATTCTCTTAATGAAGAAAATCTAAAAATTGTCTTACATTTTTCAAAAGAAAATGGATATTTATTCATTAATTCATTTGCAAAATTAGACCATATTTTAGTCATTTCTTCTACTTCAACACCTATATATCCTTCTAATATTTCTTTATATGGATTATTATCTAGCATATTAGGATTTTCTTTATATAATTTATTAAAAATATATGTATATGATAGCATACAAGGTAAAATTGACATTGTACCTTCAATAAGTGATCCATTTGCACACCAATTCATCATTGAATCAATATAAATTTGATTTTCTAAATCAGGTATAGTACTTTCTACTATTTCATCAGTTAGATCATGATTAGAAATGAATTTTCTTCTTACAGATGTTTCATTTTCTTTAACAAATGCTAAGATATCATAAAACATTCTTATTTCTTCTAAGGTATTACATTTTGTAATTAAATATGCATAGCATTTAGCATAATTTAATAGATATCTTGTATCTTCTACAATATATTTTGTTATTTGGCTATCTTTTAATGTACCATTTACAAATCCTTTTACAAATGGTGTATTCATACATTCATCCCATATAGGTAATGAATCTTTTATAATTTCATCAATATAATTAGTCATTTAAATTAATCTCCTTAAAATTCCAGCCATGATCCATAGGACCACTACCTTTTCCTAAATCTAGCATTTGTTCTAAGCATTTAGATAAATAATATTTACTTCTTTTTATTGATTCTTCAATTGAATATTCTTTAGCTAAATTAGAAGCTATTGCACTTGATAATGTACAGCCTGTTCCATGAGTATTATTGTTATTAATTCTTTTACCATTAATCCAAATTAATTTATCATCATAATATAATAGGTCATTAGCATCATTAACCATGTGTCCACCCTTTAATAATGTGGATTTAGAACCTAATTTAGAAATAATCTTAATTGCTGATTCCATATCAGCAATATTTTTTATTTTCATTCCAGATAAAACCTCTGCTTCTGGAATATTTGGAGTTATTATATCTGCTAAAGGTATTAATTCATTAACTAATGTATTTATAGCATCATCACTTAATAATTTAGCACCAGATGTAGCAACCATTACAGGATCAACAACTATATTTTTAGCGTTATATTGTTTTAATTTTTTAACAATAACTTTAATTAAATTTTTATCTGATACCATACCTATTTTTACTGCATCAGGTTTAATGTCAGTAAATATTGCATCAAGCTCATTTTCTAAAAATTTTTCAGTTACGTTTAAAATATCTATAACTCCACAAGTGTTTTGTGCAGTTAAGGCAGTAATTGCAGTTTCTGCAAAACAGCCATTTGCAATTATTGTTTTTATATCTGCTTGAATTCCTGCTCCACCTGATGAATCAGAACCAGCAATTGATAATACTACTTTCATTATATTTCCACCTTTATCATATAATCTGAATTTTTTAATAAGATATCTATATCATTCATATTTTTATATGTAGCAATAGATAATACCTTAAATCCTGCCATTTTAGCACCAAAAATGGCGTGTATTGCATCTTCAATTACTATTGTATCTGATATATTATATCCTTCATTTTCTAAAACCTTTAGAAATCCACTTCCATCAGTTTTAGTATAATTATAATTTGTAGATGTATAAAGATATGAAAAATCATTTTCTATATTATTATATTTTAAAGATTTTTCAATTAGAGGTAGTGATGTGGCAGTAAATAAGACAACTCTACCTTCATTTTTTAAACTATTTAATAGTTCTTTTGCACCTTTATTTATTTTAATTTTTAGATATTCTTTTTCTATAAAATTTTCTATATCTGAATTTAATGATTCAATATCTATATCTTTAAAATATTTTTCTTTCAAATAAATAGCTGTTTCAGAATTTGTTTGTTTTTTTACAATTAAATCTAAATCACATTCAGGAATCAATCCTTTAGATTTAACATACCTAGATGCAATATCTTCCCACATAGATAAAGAATTTAATAATGTTCCATCATAATCAACTATAAATAATTTATAATCTTTTGGATTAAAAAACAATTTTTCTGTTTCTAGTTTTAATTTATATGTAGCATCTTCTATATTATTTGCACCAAATATTGCAGATACTATAGATACACCAGAAATCATTGTATTTTTTAATTCTTTAATGTTATTTAAATTGATTCCACCAATTGCTACAACAGGAATATCAACACTATAACAAATTCTTGCTAATTCTTCTTTAGAGACAGTAATAGCATCTAATTTAGTAGATGTTGAAAAAATTGTTCCTACACCTAAATAATCAGCACCATTTTTCTTTGCTAAAATAGCTTCTTCAACAGTTTCAGCTGATACACCTAATATCTTATTAGGTCCAATTTCTTTTCTTACTAAATCAGCTCTCATATCATTTTGACCAACATGTATTCCATCAGCATCTACTGCCTTAAATACCTCTAAGGAATCATTAATGATAAATGGTATATCATATTTTTTACATACTGCTTTAATTTCTTTTGCTTCTTTTATAAATTCATCAATTGATAATTCTTTTTCTCTTAATTGAATCATTGTAGCGCCACCTAAAATGGCCTTTTCAACATCATCTTTAAGTTTTCTTCCATTTAACCAATATCTATCTGTAACAGCATACAATAATAAACTAGATTTCAAATCTTTCAATTTTAGCACCCATTTCTAAAATGTTATCATTTAAATTTGATAATTCATCAATTAAACCAATGTGTAAGCTACCTGTACCCTTTGCATATTTATTAGCAAGTTCACCTGCTAAGCCTAAAATTACAACTCCTGCAGTAGCAGCTTTTAATTTATCATCTTTATTTGCAACTAAAGCTGCTGCAATTATACCTGCAGTCATACATCCTGTACCTGTTATTGCTCTCATTTCTTTGCATCCATTATCACTAATATATGCATTTTTAGAATCTGCAATAACATCGATAGGACCTGTAATTGCTATAACTGCGCCTGTTTTAATAGATAAATCCTTTGCAAATTTGAATACCTCATGCATGTTTTCTCTTGTAGTCTTGTCAGCCTCACATGCATCAACTCCATTAGTTTTAGAAGATACATTAGCCATTGCTTTAATTTCAGAAATATTTCCTTTAATACAATCGAACTTAACTTCTTCTAATAATCTATTAATTACTTCATTTCTATATGGTGTAGCACCTACTCCACATGGATCAAGGACAACTACATGTCCAAGCTCGTTAGCTCTTTTACCAGCTTCAATCATAGATTCAACTGTTCTTTCATTTAATGTACCAATATTAATTACTAACGCATTACAAATATTTTGCATATCTTTAACATCTTTAATCTCATCTGTCATGATTGGAGATGCTCCAATAGCAAGTGTTGCGTTAGCAACATCATTTACAGTTACATAATTTGTAATAAAATGAATTAGTGGTGTTTTTTCTCTGATATTCTTAATGTATTCCATATTTTCCTCCTATATATCAAAAAAAATGTCCACTAGGACATTTGCTATAAAAGAAAATAATAATATTATATCAATATTATTCCTTCGCTAGCATTACCTAGATCAGGTCAAGGGTCGAATATTAATTCCTCTCAGCAAAAAGCTCCCCTTAATATGACATTTAAATTATAATTTTTTTTTTATTTCATGACAATAAAAAATAGAGTTAAAAAATAAAAAAAACTATAAAAATTATAGTTTTAATTATTCTTCTATTTTAGAACCTGTAAACAATTCTAATTCATTATCTAAAATTGTTAAAACCTCGCCTAGTCCTTCTCTTTTTTCACTAGATGTTATAACTAATCTATCGTTAGAATCTAATTCTAATGCATTAATAATTGTATCCTTACAAGCTCTTCTTTCTGAATTTTTAACCTTATCAGATTTTGTAGCAATTACTACTACCTTTCTATTATAATATTTTAAAAATTTATACATCATAATATCATCTTCTGATGGCTTATGTCTAAAATCTACAAGTAAGAAAACTAATCTTAATGATTTTCTATCTTTCATGTACATTTCAATCATTTTTCCAAATGTAGCCTTTAAAGATTTTGATACTTTTGCATAACCATAACCAGGAACATCTACGAAATAAAAAGAATCATTTATATGATAGAAATTAATAGTTTGTGTTTTACCAGGATTAGATGATGTTCTAGCTAGACTTTTTCTATTTACTAGCATATTAATAAATGAAGATTTTCCTACATTAGATCTACCACAAAAAACAAATTCAGGTACTCCTTCTTCAGGAAAAGAATTAAAATCAACACCACTTGTTAAAAATTCTGCCTTTTTAATTTGCATAGAGACCTCCTTATAATTTGAAATTTAATTTATTAGCAATAGGTAAAAATTCTTCTTTTGATAGAGTACAAGTACCAATTTTTTCATGTGTTGTATCACCATGAGAATCTGAACCTGCACTAATTAAAATATTATATTCTTTTGCTAATTTAGTATATATATCTTCCATATCTAAATAATTAGGATATCTAACCTCAATACCATCAAATCCAAAATCTAATAATTCTTTAACATAATCTTGATTTTTAATTAAACAAGGATGAGCTAATATTGTTAGGCATCCTGAAGATTTTGCTAATTTCAAACCTTCTTCAACACTTATTTTAGTAGATGGAATATAGGCCTTTGAATCAGGTGAAACATATTTTTTTGCCTCGTTAAAGCTTAAATTATTTAATTTGGCAATATGTCTCATTATATTGGCTCTAGTTATAACCTCAGATTCTTTTAGTAAAGAATCTATATCAATTTTAAATCCATATATTTCATTTAGATTATGAAGCATTTTAATTGCTCTATTTTTTCTTTTTTCTTTATAATCAATAGAAAAATCAACCATTTCTTTAGGAATAATATTATCCTTAAAAAGACATACAACGTGTATGCTTTCACCCTTAAAATTTGTAGATAATTCCATTCCTTTTATTACTCTTACATTATATTTTTTTGATAATTCAACAATTCTATCACAGCCAAAAACAGAATCATGATCTGTTAATGCAAAAATATCTACATTATTTTCTTTTGCTGATTTTAATAATTCTTCTTCAGTAAATATTCCATCTGAATGAATTGAGTGATTATGTAGGTCAATTTTCATATTAATTTCCTTTTAATTGTAACATGTAATCAATCTCTACTAAAATATCCTTTACTTGAGCAAATTTTAATAAAGATAAAGCAGTATCTAAGTCATAAGATTTAGCCTCTAAAATATTTTTATCTTGAGGATTTAAATCTTGATTATTGTATGTTGCAACAAAATATGTAACCTCTTTAATAGATTTACCAAATACATTATATTTAATAGTTCTTTTAAAATTAGGTAATATTGTTGCATCTATACCTGTTTCTTCTTT
>CAMOUB010000053.1 GCA_946626345.1 uncultured Caryophanales bacterium
ACAAATTAAATCATTTGGTTTTTCATCTAGTAGAGTAGATATTTGTTTTGAACTTGATTTATAAGATATGAAACATTAAATAAAGAAGAAATTAATGAATATAAAAAAGATTTAAGAAAACTAGAAGGAAAATATCAAGATACTGTTTTTTCAATGCTAAATGACAATGTAAAAGATATTTTAAGTTAATAAATAAAGGCTACTCTTGATTTAGATTCATTTAAAAATAAGTAAGATAAAATGTTTTCATTTACTAGTTAAAGCCCAAAAAGTAGACACTATTTTTATAGTATGCTAAAATTAATATATAAGTTTTACATTAATAAATTAATTTGATATATGGAGGGCATATGAAAAACATATTTAAGAAAGTGCTATCTTTATTTTCTTTTATATTAATAGTTTTAGTCATTGCATCATGTAGTGGAAATAAAAAAATAAATTGGGAAATTACAGAAGATGATATGACAAGTGCTATTGAATTAAATCAAGAGGCAATTAAAGATGATAAAAATTTAAAATTAAATATTGGTAGTGAAAATGAAGTATTTAACAAATCAATCTCTAAAGATTATGTAATGGTATTTAAGCTTGCAGAATCTTCAGATGATAAAATTTTAACTGAAGATTATATGAAAACTAATTCTATTAAATTTTCATTTAAACGTGAAAGTAATAAAAAAATAATTCTTGAAATAAAGGATTATGATGATGCATATTACACTGTCTTAGTAAATAAAAAAGCCATGAAAGATTCTGTATATGGCGCATGTATTCTTGGTGCTACAAAAGAAGCAATAATGGCTAATTCTAGCTTGGAATTAGATAATACAAATCAAATTTATGGTAATCAAGAAAATCCTAAATTTATCATTAATTATAAAGGCTATGAAGTTAAAGATAAAACTAAAATTTCATTTAATGATGCATTCAATAAATTAGAATTAAGTGATGTTTCTATTGATAAAACTTTAAATCAAATAATTATTGAAACAAAAGGTAATGTATTAAATGAAACATATGGAACTATTAGTCTTAATGTTGGTTTCTTTAGCGATGATGAAATAAAAGAAGATATAGTTTTATCATCTAATGTTAATTTAGTTGATGGTCTAGTTGCAGGAATTGATTATGATGCACCTAAAACATATATTGATTTAAAATTAGTAAATCAAACAGTATTAAATTCTATAACAAAAGATGATATAAGAATTTCTAATGATTTTTTAGTAGGTAGTGTTTCAGTTAATCCTGTTGATAAGTCATTAATTAGAATTGAAATTAAATCTGATTTAAATACAAAAGAGATTAATCATCAGTTAAATAATGAAACAATTACTATTTCAGGAGATAAATTAAGTGCAAATAAAGATGTTAATATTAGATACATTGAATTTGTTCCATCTATTTCACTTAGAGGTGGATTTAAAGATAATGATAGCTTAATAATAAATGTAACAACATCTAATATTAAAGTTTCAGATTTATCAGATGTAGAAGCATATTTAAAAACAACTGATGATTATGGATTAATCGAAGAAACCGAAAATGGATATATGGTTGAATTTGATTCACTAAATATAACAAAATCAACAACTTTTTCTGGAACTGTTATTGTAATTGGTTCAGATATTTTTGGATATGACGCATATTTAGAAGAACCATTTAATATTGAATATTCATTTATGACATCAGAAGAAGTTAATCCTCAAAAATTTGTTGAAGATGTAATTGAAGCAGAAGTTGATGGTGAAAAAGCTTTCGCAAGTGCTAGTATGTTTATATTATATTCTATTCAAATTGGTATTTCATTTACACCAGGAGTTGGTAATGCTTGTGCAGCAATAAGTTCAGTTATTCAGCTATTAAATTTCTGTGGCTTTGCAAAAGGATTACTTCCACAAGCTCCATCTATTGCTGATGTAATGAATAAGCTGGATGCAATGGATAAGAAGCTAGATGAAATATCAGAAAAGCTAGATAGATTAAGTGAAACAGTAAAAGAAGAATCAGCAGCTATACAAATGGGTATTGATAAAGCATTATATGTTTTATATAAAAACTCATGGGAAAATTTCTATAATGGCTCTATTAATGAATTAGATGCGATTATTAGAAATTATGGAAATGCATATAGAACATATTTAGTTAATTTATTTAAGAATCTTATGCCTAGTGATTCACTAAATTTAAAGATTTATTATTGTAACGAATTAGTTGATGGCGAAGATAAAAAAGTAATTTGTGTACCTGGTAATGAATCAGCTACATATTCAACATCAGGTAAAAGAATAATAGATACAATTGATTTAACTATTTCAGCTTCTAATTTATCTAACATAATTGAAGAAGTTAATGTTAATGGATATACTGATAAATTTGATGAAATTTTAATGAATGATTTAAAGCAATTTGAAACATCTAATATTAGTGCAGAAGATTTATATGATGCAATAATGGTTCAAGCTCAAAAGAATGTTGTTACAATTGATTTATCAAATCAAATTACAAATGCTTATTGTAATTTTGCAAGAGGTGTATATAGTAATGGAAATTCTCAATTAAATAATTTCTTTGGAATGGTTGAATCATTATATTGCTTCCAAAGTGAGGCAAAAGAGAGCATTGATTCAATGCGTGCATGTATAAAGAATAAATTAATTGTATATGGTTCATTTGTATCACTATTTGCTGAATTATCAGGAAATCAAATTGATAAGACTGAAGTAGCTAATTTAATGCAAGATGCATGTGACTTTATTAAAGCCTATTCAGGTGGAAAAAGAAATTCTAATTATTCATTTATAACAAAGACAAATATTTCATCTTCATTATTAAAATTAAGCTTTAATGCTAAATTTTATAATCCAGGTCCTGGATGTGAATTCCATACATCATGGACACCTCTATATTATTTAAATGAAAGTACTATTGGAATATTTAGTCATTTAAATAATCAAGCCTTAGTAGATCAAACTGCATTATTAAAAATGAGAGCTAGATTTGATATTTTAAGAACTATGAATATAGATTATGTCGAATTAGATTTCGAAAAATATATGATTAAGCTTGGAATTTTAAAGGATTGGTCAAATACCTATAATAAATTAGTATCTAATAATAAAGGTATGGCACTACCAAAAGAAATGACAATAATTACTCAATTTGATGGCTTAGGTGATTCATCTGATACAGGAAATCAATATGTATGTACATCAAATGGCTGGGGTGATTATTATAATGTTGGTGATGTATACCAATATAAGGGCTCTAGAGAAAAAGATTGCTGGAGTGGTTATCAAGCCAATGGTATTATATTTACATTTAGAACAATGATTAAATACGGTAGCGTAATCACAAGATATGCAAGATATGATGAAGCTCATTGGTATTGGAATGCAGATGAGCATCATGCATTTGAATTATATAGTGCAGGCTTCATTACTTTAGCATTCTATAAATGTTAATTTTATAAACATAAAAGACGAATTAATTTTTCGTCTTTTTTTTACATTTAAAATATAATAAAATATTATATGGTGATTATCGTGGGATTATTTAAAAAGAAAGATAAATATAATTCAAAATTTAAAATTAATGAATTTGTATCATTTCATCAAGATGGTGATTTAAAGCATGGAGTGATATATAAAATCTATATGATAGATGGTTCCAATTTCTATGATATAAAAGTAGGAGGAGAAGCTACTTGGTTATCTAAAATGGTTCCTGAAAATAAGATTATAAAAATTGAAGGCGATGGAGTAATCCATAAAAAATAAACAAGCATTTTTGAGGTTTTAAAAATGAGAAAGAAAAGAGTTATAGTTTTATTTGTTATATTTTTCTTAATTATTTCCTATTTTGCAGGAGGAATAATTGCATCAAATATAGTATTATCAAATATATTTGAAAAAAGAGGATCTAATGAATCAGATTTATTAACAAATGAATTACTAATATATAAAACAAGAAATGATTATTCGATAATGAATGAAAGAATAGAATATGATTTCTATTCATCAAATAATAAATTAAAGGGCTATTATTATAGAGTTAATGATTCAAAAGGATTAGTAATATCAGCTCATGGTATGAAAAGCTTATCAGATGCTAAGGATGCAGAATATCAAAGCTATTTTATTGAACAAGGATATTCTGTGTTCGCAATTGATTTAACTGCATCAGGTAAATCAGAAGGTAAGAGCATGAATGGGTTATACCAAAGTGCATATGATATAAAGGCTGCATATGACTTTTTAAAGGAAGAAAATATGCTAGAGGATAAATTAATATTAGTAGGACATTCATGGGGAGCTTATGGTGCTTGTGCATCTATAGCGCTAGGATTAAATCCTGACTATGTTATATCTTTTTCAGCATTTGATAATCCATATGATACAATGGTTAGATTTAGTTTAAATTCAGTAGGTGGAATTATTTATCCTACAATTCCTACATTTTATTTAGCTACAAATATTAAATATGGTAAAAATAATACCTTAAGTGCATCAAAAGCATTAAAGAATTCTAAGGCGAAGGCATTAGTAATTCAAGGAAAAAATGATAAAACAGTACCTTATAATAAAGAAGCATTATATAATCATGTTAAAAACTTGTCTAATGTAAAAACATTATTATTAGATAATATTGGTCATAATAACCCTTGGTTATCATATGATTCAATTAAATATGTAGAAGATGAAATTGAACCAAAATTGAAAACACTTAGTGGTAGTGAATTAGATAATTTTATAAAGAATGTAGATAAAGAAAAAACAAGTGCCTTATCAAATATAGTATTTGATGAAATAAAGGAATTTTTAAAATAAGTGGAGAGATTATGTTATTAGATATTATTATTCCTCAATATAAGGAAACAGAAGATATAATAAAAACATTATTAGATTCTATTAACAATCAAAAGGATGTTGATTTTAATTTAATTAACGTAACTATTGTTAATGACTATTCTGATGTTTTATTATCAAAATCATTCTTAAATAAATATAAAAAACTAAATATTAAATATCTAATAAATGATAAAAATACAGGCCCAGGACTAGCGCGTCAAAAGGGATATGATAATACATCAAATAAATACGTTACATATATAGATGCAGATGATGAATTATATGATGATTTAGTTTTGTCAAAGCTAATTGCTTTTATTATAAAATTTCAACCTGATTATCTAGTTACTAATATTGCAGTTGAGGGCTTTATTAATGATAAGAAGTCTCTAATTATAAAAAAGAATAATGAAACCTTCCCATGGATGCATGGAAAGGTTTATAAAAGAAGATTTATTGATGATAATAAAATAAGATTTTCAGAACATGTTAGACATGTAGAAGATATATTTTATACAACATGCGTAGTTTCATCAATAAATGTTAATGAAATATTATATTTAGATTTAATTACATATAAATGGAAAAACAATCAATTATCTTTAACAAGAATTAAAGATGAAATACCTTATGAGGTTAGAATATTTTCAGATGTATTTGATGCCCCTAAATATATTTATGAATTTTTATGTAAAAGAAATTCTAAACAGAAATTTAGTTATTTAATACAATCTATTTTTGCAATTTATATTTTATTAAATTCACCATTTTTTAAAGATTATAGTGAGCTAAAGGAAAAATATAATGAAAGATTAATAAAAGAATATATAAAACCAAAGAGAAATCTATTCATTATATATAAATATGAAGATTTAAAAAATCTATTTAATAATGAATTAAAGGAATTATCTGTAAGACATCAATTAGATTTATCTAATATTTGCCTAGATGATTTTATAAATGAATATTTAAAATGAAATTCATATTTTTGCCATTATTTATGGTTTGAAATTCAAAATTTTGTATTTCTTTAAAAAATATGATACAATGTAATAGATTTTGGATTTTTTAAAATTCTAATACTTAAGAAGGGAGAGAAGTATTATGAGTGATGAATTCAATAAGCAAATTGACGAATTTAATCCAGATGTTGCTGAGCATAAAATCTTTGGTGATATAGAATGCTTTTCTCTAAGAAGAGAATTTGTATCAGTAAAAGAGAATATTTCTGCCCCTGAGAATTTTAATGAATCACCTCAGGGAAAGGCTACTAATGATTCAGCCACATCAAAAGATTTAGCAAAAGAACAAAAAGATAGATTAGATAATGCTACAAAGCAAAATAAAAGATCTATAGAAGATACTAATACAGATACTAATCCGCTTTTAAATTCTACATCAGCTACATCTTCAGCAGCCGCTGAAACAGGTGCAGGTGCAAGTGCAGCATCAACTGCAGCAAGTAGTGCAAGTGTAGTATCATCTGCAACATTAACTGGTATGACAATTCTTGCTGGTGCTGCTGTTGTGGCAATTTCTGTTGGTACAACAATTTTAAATAAAGAACCAAAGGTTAATTTAATAAACTCAGATTATGGTACTGAATATGTACAATATGAATTAGCTATAGAGGATTTAACACCAGGTTCTGAATATGTTTTAAGATTATTACATGGACAAACTGTTGTTTATAAAGAAGACATTACAGAAGATGGCGTATATAAAAAGTTAATAAATGGATTAACTCCTAATAGAACATATGTATTACAGCTAATCGAAAAAGATAATCTATTTGGACATGAAAGATTTAATCATACTTTTTGGACAAATGATGATCCCTTACCTAAAGCTAATTTTGACTTTGATTCTAGAGTGGATTTTGATAAGGGTGAATTTATTTTAGATTATAATATATATATTTCTGATCATTACAAAACAGGAAGAGATACATATTTAGAAATCTATTCAGGCGAAAATTATGATAAATTAATAGTTAAAGATGATAATGTTGAAAATAATTATATAAAGGGTGCCCTAACAGATTTACCTGATGGTACAGATCTATTAGCTAATGTTTATACAACATATACTGATAAAAAGACAGGCATAGAGGAAAACAGATTAATTGGTTCTTATAAATATTTATATAAATATCCTGAAACTGATGCAGTATTCTCATCAAGCTTCGATTTAAATCAAGATAGTTTCAATGTAAAATTTGATAAATCAAGTCTAACATATAATATTGATATTGATACTGGATTTGAAGCAAAGGACTCATCAGAATCATATAGGATTGAATTATATTGTGATGATGATTTAATTGATTCTAAAACTTCAACAGAAAGTAGTGTTTCATTCGATATACCAGTATATTATCAAACAGTTAGCGCTAAAATCATTCCTATTAAAGAAACTGAAGAAGGAATGGCTAGATTTAAAGAAATTGAATGTGATTATGATATAAAACCATCAGTATATTCGTCTGTTGCGGGAGAATTCTATGATGATAGCTATTTCCTAGATATTAGCTTAAATAGTGAGCTATTTACTAGTGAAGATACAATATATGCAAATATAGATACATATGATAGTAATGGTAATAAAACATCTAATAAGATGAATTTCCAATATGATGAATATCATAGATTATATGTAGATGGATATAACGTTGCTGACGTACCTTCAAGAGTATATGTTGAAGTTATGTCAGGAGATACAGTTATTGGTAAATTAGATTTCAATAATGTAGATTCTAAAATGGTTATGTCTTCATATGAAATTGATGATGATGGAAATATAATTGTTGATTACGATATTTCTGATGCCAAAGGCTATGAATTTAATGCAGTAGCATTTGAATGTAATGGTGATATTGAAAGACCACAAACTGATTCTTTAGAGCCTATTAATCAAGAAATGTGTGTTTTATATGATAAGCAAGGTAAAGTAAAAATCAATTATATAGAATCAGCAGAAATTGTATTTAATAATAGAATAATGTATAAAAATGGCTATGGTGCAATAGTTAATAAAATGGTTACATTAGATCCTATTAAACTTTCAGTTGATGTTAAGACAGATACTTATGTATCATATATATTAAGTTCACTTGCCGGAAATATTAAATTTGAAGTATTAGCTGATAATAAGCCTGTTAATATGGGTCTTAGTGTAGATTATCTATATTTAGATGAAATCCAAACAGCTTATATTAATCCTAAAGAAGGTAAATATATAACTATTTCAGGTAGCAAAGAAGAAAAAACTCCAGGCTCATATGATTATGATTTTTATATTCAATATAGAATAACAACTGAGGGCCTTGATAATGAGCAAGTTAAGATTGATATACCTGATGAAATAGATAGCTGGTATCAATCAACTGATACTGAATTATTTAATTATACAGTTGAAGGTGGACATTATGTTGATTATGTTAATTACATTAAAACAAATAATGCAGATGGAACAGTAAATTATTATTTCTATCCTAATTTCCAAGCTGGTGATACACTACATTCTCACCGCTTAGAATATTCATATAAAGATGAATATGACATGACTCATTATTTATATACTGAACCAAGTAATGCTAAATATATAGCATTAGAAAATGTATCAGACCTTGAATATACATTTAATTATTTATTCTTATATAATTATACAGATGGTTTAACTTACCTAGCATCAAATAAGGAAGGAAAACCATTTGTACCAGATGCTGTTATTCCAAGTACATCTACAGATATTAATATAATAGATGAAACAACAAACTTTACATTCTTTATTAAGCATAAGTTAATTGATACATCTGATATTATATTCAATGTATTAGGTACAGATTACGCTATTGATTTCAAACAAGAAGGTGATGATGGCGTTACTGTTACAGGTGATGGATTAGAATATGAGGTTGATAATGGATCTTATAATTATTCAGTAATGATAACATCTGACCAAATGAGAGTTGAATTAAGCATACCAGAAAGAATAGATGTACAATTATTCAAGGATTCTCCACCAACAATTTTAGCTAAGTTTAAGCCTGAGGCAATTTCAGTTATTGGTGAGAATAATATTAAAGCAGTAGACACATTCGTTAAGGATTATGAAATGCCAATATTTAAATTTGGAGGCAAATTCACACTACCTGATGATTTCTCAATTGATAATAATGTATTCCACTATACATCTGGTGATACAGAATATGAGATTGATGTTCAAGGCTATGAATTTACGAGTGATTCATATGATGAAGAAATTGTCCTTGAAATTTACGATGAGTCTGATGTTTTAATAAAATCTACAACAACAAGAGGAACAACAGCTTATGCGTTTATTCCAAATTCTTATACATCAGTTAAGATTAGATTAAAGGTTGTTAAGCATGTTGGACAATCAGATATTTATTATAATGATATTGATATGGGAACATATGTAATAGAATAAAAGGAGAGAAAAAATGAAAGAGAAAAAGACAAACAAAAAATTAACTATTATTGAGTTAATCATTATCGCAATTGTTTTAATCGTTTTTGGTACATTCATTATTATTGAAATGGTTGCACCAGGAACAGAAGTATCAGTTTGGTTTAAAGAAAATGTATGGGATACAGAAAAAGCCGGAAAAGACTTTATGACACACTTACCTGTACTAATCCAAAGTGTAATTTATGTAGTAGTTATCTTAGCAGTATGCAAATTATTAAGATTAATATTTGCTGCTAAAATGAAAAAATCTAATCGTGCTAAAACTGTTGTAACATTATTAGATGGTTTAGTTAAATATGCATGTGCAATCGCAATTATTATTTTCGTATTACAAGCATTAGGTGTTAATGCAACTGCAATTTTCGCATCAGTTGGTATTTTAACACTAGTTATAGGTTTAGGCTGCCAAAGCTTAATTGCCGATGTTGTTGCTGGTATGTTCATTATATTTGAAGATGAATATAATGTTGGTGAAATTATAACAATTGGTGATTTCCGTGGTACAGTAACTGAAATTGGTATTCGTGCAACTAAGATTTTAGATGCTGCAGGAAATATTAAAATTATTAATAACTCAGATATTTCAAATGTTATTAATATGTCAAGAGAATTATCTTTAGCAATAGTAGATTGTGAGTTCCCATATGATGTACCTATTGAAGTAGTTGAAGGATTATTAAAAGATAATTTCGATAACTTTAGAGAAAATATTCCTGCAATTATTGAAGGACCTTATTATAAAGGTGTATCAGGATATGGTGATTCTAACGTTGCAGTAAAGGTAGTTGCAAAATGTAACGAAGAAGATAGATATCAAGTTCAAAGAGATCTTTTAAGAGCATATAGAAAAGTATTTACAGAGGCAGGTATCGATCTATCATTCAACCAAGTTGTTA
>CAMOUB010000054.1 GCA_946626345.1 uncultured Caryophanales bacterium
AGCAAAATAAAAGACTGTTGATTCGACTCTTTTACGAGTTTGTCAACAGTCTGAGGCATTAATCATTTAATGCCTCTTTTGCTAATTTATCTACCATTTCATTATAATAATCATTTGTATGACTCTTAACTTTATGGAAAATTACTTTAATTTTATTTTTAGCTTCAATCGCAAATTCTTGATATTTTATAGCGATAGTTGATTTTGCCTTCCATGTGAAATTATACCAGTTTTCTATTCCCACATAATCATAATAAATATGTAATTCATCTATATTATGATTAATTGCATAATTAATAACAAAACCTGCACCCTTAATTTCACCAGCTACATTTCTTAGGTTTGAATATTCATCAGGCTCATATCCCCTTTTAAATTTATATTCAACACCATCAATAATTAATATGCATCCAAAAGAATATTTATTTGTATTAGAATCAAAAGAACCATCAATATATGCTACATATTTATAATCATTTTTTAATTTTAATGTCTCTCCATTAATGAAAGCTTCTGCCTCTTCTTTTGTTTGAAATGATTTATATTTAGGATTTTTTATATCTTTAATTATTTCTTTACATAAATCCCAAGATTCTACTATATTGGAATAATCATTTCCTTTTATTGCATAATATTTTTTCATATAACTCCTATAAATTTTTAATTAAAGATATAGCAATTAATGCACTTCTTCTTGCCATTTCATCTTCAAATTTTAAATAATCATCATTTTGTGATGGTTCTCCAACTACATCAGAGATATATCTTAAAACTATGAAATCAACTCCAGCCTTTAATGAAACCTGTGCTACAGCACATCCTTCCATCTCACAAGCTAGTGCATTCATATTTTTACATTCTTCTAATAAAGATAGGTCACTTACAAATTTATCTCCAGATAAAATTAATCCTGATTTAGATTCAATATTTAATTTATTCAATGTAGATTTTACAAGCATTATTAATTCAGGATTAACAGGGAATATTTTGGGCATTTGAGGAACTTGTCCATATTCATATCCAAAAATTCTAATATCAAAATCATACCATGATAATCCTGTTGCTAAAATTACATCCTTAGTTTTAACTCCAGGAAGTCCTCCTGCAATACCTGTATTTAAAATTAAATCACATGAGAATTCAGAAATTAAAATAGTTGTTGCCATTGAAGCATTTACTTTTCCTACTCCTGATTCAACAAGTACAATTTCTATATCATTAATGTATCCTTCATAAAATAGAAAACCTAAATATTTTGTTTCATTTATATTTTCCATTTCTTCTAATATTAAATCCATTTCAGTTCTCATTGCAGAGATAATCCCTATTTTTTCCATCTAAATCCTCTTTCCTATTGTAACAGCAATTCTTCCACTTTTTGACTTGCCACCAATACTATCTAATTTAATTTTTCCTTTATGTCTTACACTTATTATATCATCAATTTTTATTGCATTACTTACATTTTGACACAAAATATGATTTATATATACTAATCCATTTTTTATCATTTCTTGAGCTTCTGTTCTTGATATATTAAATCCTTCAGATACAACAGAATCCAATCTAATTGATGCTAAAAAATATGTTTTAAAATCATATTTTATGATATTATAAATATCATAATCAATTTCTTTTAGTTCTATAATAGCCCTACCAACGCTTCTAAATTCTTCTAATAAAAATGGAGATATTTCTTCTGTTGCGGCAAAATATGCGCCTTTATCATTTATTATAATATCACCAATACATTCTCTTTTAATACCTAAAGACATTAATGATCCTAAAATACTTCTATGATTAATTTCATAAAATTTCTTATTATATTTAATTTCAAAAACTTTAATTTTAAAATCTAAATTTGAATCATCATAGGGACTAACAATAAATCTTAATCTATCACTATTTTTAATTTTTCCATCACTATATAAATTAATAGTTGGATGCTTTTTAATTAATTGTTTTAAATATCCATATTCAGCATCATCTAAAAAATTTAATAATGTTACTCCTCCTTGATAGGCTTTATCAATGATGGATTCACATCTTTTTTTAAAATTCTCTAAAGATTCCATAATATTCTACCTAATCTAATATGAGTAGCACCTGCTAAAATAGCATCTTTATAATCATTTGACATGCCCATAGATAAATATGGCATTTGAATATTAAAATCTTTTTCTACTCTTTCTTTTAAATATTTTAGTGCCTTAAATTGTTTAATAATATCATCATCTGAATCATTTTTAATTGCCATCATCATAAATCCAACAAGATGTATTTTTTTATATTTTAATACTTCTTCTACAAATTGATTAATTTCTTTATATGGAACACCATTTTTATTTTCTTCCATATCGATTGATACTTCAATAAAGCAATCTAATGGTTTTTCTCTTTTTTCTTCAATAAGCTTTGCAAGCTTTAATGAATCTAGCGAATGTAGGCAATCTATTTTATTAATAACAAGAGATGCCTTATTTCTTTGAAGGTGACCTATAAAATGCCATTTAATATCTTTATAATCCTTTAATGCTTCATATTTTTCTAAAAATGCCTCAGTTCTATTTTCTCCATAGTCCTTTAAGCCATGATTATATAATTCTAATATTCCTTTATAATCAACATATTTAGTTGCTGCTACAACTTTAACATTATCAGGAATTGTTTTAATGAATTCATCAAAATCTAATCTAAGCATTATAACACCATTCTTTCAAAATAAATTATACAATAAAATTATATTTTATTCTATGTTTTAATAAAAATGAAAAGAGGATAGCTAAAAGTGCTATCCTCTTTTCTAAAATTGGGAGAGTTATAGTTTGCTTATGAAAAAGTAATCTATCTTTGTAGGGAGTATAATGATAGATGTCTCTTTTATAAGACACTTATATTATAACCTATTTAAAATAGATGTCAATAGGATTTAATCAAAAAAATCAAAAAAATTATGTGAAATTATGTGATTTAAGAATTATTCTTAATTAGATATTTTCTCGAATCCATGTGCTTCCATTATTTTATCTAATTTTTTGGGAATATTAATTGTTCTAAAAAAATAAAATAATCTAGCAAATGCAAGAGGAATCATATAAATAGGGAAAAATATAATTAAAAATACCTTTACATATATATTTGATCTTTTGAAAAAACCACTTGTAAGCTCTATGTGTCCATCAACCTTACCATTTTTCAAATATGCTTTAAATACATATTTATTAAATATTTTTGTAAATGATAGTGGTAATTCTAAAATATTTGATTCATTGAAATATATTTTTGTTTTTTCTTCATCAACAACCTTATAACATCTATGTTCTCTATCTATTACTGATATTACTGGTGCGAAAAAGATATATATAGACATAACAATTGTAAATATACCAACAATCATTCCAAATATACCATTGTTTTGTTTTGTGTTTTCAATACCAGCATTTGCAAAAGATGTAATTGCTGCTTCTGTTAATACAATTGCAGTTAATGCTGTTATAAAATTTATTATTTTAATATCTCTATAAAAATGACCATATTTTTTAACTCTAACTAATCCATATATGGCAACAATTAATTCTATAAATGATACTAATGCTATTAAAATACCAAGCTCCATAGAAAAATTATATGTAGCATAATCATTATATATAACTAGTCTTGCAGAATATACTGTATAAACTATACCTGCAGTTAATACAAATAAAAATATTAAAGTATTTCTAAATTTAAAGCTTCTATTATTATTCATTAATCCTAATAGGCATTCTCCTTTGGATAAGAATATAAAAATATTAAAGAATCCTGCAACTATTAGAAAATAGTTATTAAATATTGCTGCCGCAATAAATTTTGCAATACATAATATTACATTTGAAAAAAGGGATATTATTGAAAATATTTTAACTCTTTTTTCAAATGATGTATTTTTAAAGAATTCAAAAACATTCAAAAATATCGCCCTCCTAATATTTTAAATTATACCATTATAAAGACAAAAAATAAATGGTGATAAATCACCATCTATATATTATCTTTATATGCAATTGCTTCTATTTCAATTAAACAATCCTTAGGAAGCTTAGATACTTCTACACAACTTCTTGCCGGATTTGTTTTAAAATATGTAGCATATATTTCATTCACTTTTGCAAAATCATTCATATTTTTTATAAAAACAGTTGTTTTAATAACATTATCTAAATGGCTTCCTGCCGCTTTTAAAATTTCACTAATATTTTCACATACTTGTTTAGTTTGTGCTTCAATATCATTTGATACAATAACACCAGTTTCAGGCTGTATTGCAATTTGACCTGATGTATAAACAATATTATTTATAATAATTGCCTGACTATATGGTCCTATCGCTTGTGGTGCTTTCTTTGTCTTCACTATTTCCTTTTTCATCATTAGTTTTCTCTCCTTTTTTATTATTATATAACAAATTATTAATTAATTTAACTAAAGGTTTATATAAAAATAATATTGTTATGACTGTTGATGCTACTAAAATTATTTCAAATGGGATATCTGCTATAAAATAATCAATAAATCTAACATTCAAAAACCAAATATTAACTAATACATATAACCAACAATATACTAATGCACCAATTGCTCCAAATATTGCTTGTATTATTTCATTTTTGTTCTTAAATAATCTTGCCATACATAATGTAAAAAATAATCCTAAATATTGAGGTACCATACAATATAAATTGAACGATCCCATAAATAAATTATCTAAAAGTACATGAACTAATATAACTAAAGCACCATCTCTTATTCCTATTGTTGCACCATATACAACTACTAGTAAAAACGTTAATTGTACATTAGGTATAAAGGTTAGTAATTCTTCTTGAACAAATAAAATAGTTGTTAAGGCAACTAAAATACATAATCTTCTTATCGTCATAATTTAGTCTCCTTAAATTCTATTATTATTCCATCCTCTAAAGTAATATAGCTTAGTCCTTTAGATGAATATTTTCCATTTACATATATCGCAATATATTCAGTTTTAAAATCAGTTTTTACTGAATTAAAATCTAATATAATTTTCCCATGAATTGTATCTTCACATCTTATATCATAATTAGAATTTAATAATTCATATAATGTTAAATTATTTCCTTCTAATTTATCATTAACAATAATATTATTATCTATATCATATAAAATTATTGTTACATCTATAATATTTTTATCAGCTATAGTTTCTGATATATCAGTTGATGTAATAACTATTTTATCATCTGGTTTTTTATCTTTATATTTTTTATTATAAAAGGTGATACCTAATATAGTTAAAGCAATTATAATAACTGAAATAATTATTTTAATAAAAAGCTTTTTAATGGTATCACCTCCAAAATAATATTAATATTTATTATTCAAATAAATTACAAGCTTGTTTTGTATCTCTTTGAATCTTATATGCAACTAAGGCAGCATATATTTGATTTGATGAATAATCAGAAGCTGAAGCTTCAGTTGTGAATTTCATTGTATCAAGATCAAAATAATTATCAAATAAGAACTTAATTACATCAACGCCATCAGAATTCTTTAAATCTCTAACATTTTTATTAGTTGCTGCATAAGGTAAGATCATTGAAGATAATGATACATCTTTACTTGATGAGTTTTCTAATAGGTCAAATGATAATAATTTGAAATCATCATCAGTTAAAGTCTTGTATGAAGCCTTACCTGTTAATAACCATGATATTCCATCAGGACCCCATTGGCTAGCATCAGGTATATAAGTTGATTCTTTTACTGAACTAGATAAAGAATCAATTAAGCCTAATGTTTTAGCTGTTGATGCAACAAATGGAATTGTATATTCGCCAAATTGACCATATGTTTCAAATGACTTTATATAATCTTCATATTTTAGCTTAAAATCAGCAAAATCTTCACTAATCAATCTCTTAGCATAATAATATTTAAAGAATTCAGTACCACTTAATTTACTTATATCATAAGAATTTATTTCACTAACTAATTCGTCATTTAATAAATCACTATTGAAAAAACTTGTATCATATAATGCATAACCATATTTAGATTTAGCGTTAATTAACTTATATAATACTTGATTTTCCCAATAAGTAGAGCTTTTGAATGATTTTGTAGTACTTAATGTGTTTTTAAATCTATTATTAAAATAATTATATAATACCTTATCAACTAATACATCATATTTATCAAATTCACCATATTCAGTTGAGTTAGTATTCCAACATTCATCTTTAATTTCAAATACATCACCAGCATTAATTTCAAGTCCATCAATACCTACTAATGATGATACATAGTTTTCGTATATATTTAATGCCCAATTATAATCATTAATTGCATTATTTGCGCTTTTTATATATGTACCATAATCAGATTGTTCTAAAACTGCTCCTACATTTAAATCTATTAATGCATCAGTTAGTTTTTCAAAATCATCAACTTTATTAAACTTAGTTGTAGCATTTCCCAAATAATCAACATATGTAATTTCAAATAAATTATTATTTTTTAAATATTGCTTTTTAATACTTTTAACTTGAGCATTTTCTTCTTCTAATTTTTCTACTTGTTCAATTAATCCTTCAGTTACAGATGTAAATTCATCATTTAAAGCATTTAAAGTATCATTTTCATCTTTTAAATTAGCATTAGCAGATTCAAGTTCTTCATTTTGCTTTTTAATTCTTTCGTTTTCTTCTTCTAATTCTTTAATTTGAGCTTTTAAAGTATTATTTTCTTCTTCAGTTTTAGAATTACTTTCTGTAATTTTAGTTTCGTTAGTATTTGTATTTTTTGTATTATTATTACAACCTGTTAATGTAAATGCTACAAGAGCACTTAAAAATATTAATTTCTTCTTCATTTTATTTAATCTCTCCATTTAATTTTTCAATTATTCTTGCTAAATCTAGGGCATCAACTGAATAATAATCTGCGCCAATAGATGTTGCAATATCTTGTGTTAATACTGCACCACCAACAATTATTTTTGATTCACAATTTATTTCTCTTAATGCTTTTATTGTATCTTCCATAGAAATAACTGTTGTAGTCATTAAGGCAGATAATCCAATAGCTAATGGATGATATTTTTTATATGCTTCAACAACTGTTTCAATTGGTGTATCCTTACCTAAATCTATAACCTCATAGCCATATGATTCTAATACAACCTTACATATATTTTTACCAATATCATGGACATCACCTTTTACAGTTGCCATAATTATGGTTGCTTTAGAATTACCTGATTTAGGGAATTTTTTAGAAATAACGCCAAATGCTACCTTTGCTGCTTCAGCTGCTGCAATTAGCTGTGGTAAATACATTTTACCCTTATCATATAAATCTCCAACCTCTTTTAAAGCTTGAATTAAGATTTCATTAACTACATATAATGGTTCATGAATTTCTAATTCTTTATTAGTTAAATTCTCACATTCATTATTTAAACCTCTCATTACTGCAGTTTTCAAATCTAATTCTTGAGCTTTTTTCGGTTCCTTTGATTCTTCAAAATTATTATATTTATCAATATATGTAATTGAATTGTTATCAATATTTAATAAAACATTATATGCATCAATTGCCTCAGTCATTTCACTATCAAGTGGATTAATAATAGGCATATTTAATCCTGCATACATTGCCATTGTTAAAAATGTTTTATTTAATAATATTCTTCTTGGAAGTCCAAACGATACATTTGATACACCAAGTGCTGTTTTAACACCAAGGTTTCTAACTAATGTTAAGCCTCTTAATGTTTCTTTAACTAATGCTTGTTCAGCAGATGCAGTTAAAACTAATGTATCAATCATTATTCTTTCTTTTGGAATTCCATATTTTTTTGCTTCAGATATTATTCTTTTTGCAATCTCTAATCTTTCTTCTGCAGTTTTAGGTACACCATTTTCATCTAGTGCAAGACCTAATACAACAGCACCATATTTCTTCGCAATAGGGAATACTATATCCATTACAGCTTGTTCCCCATTAACTGAATTTATTAATGGAATACCATTATAATATCTACAAGCAATTTCCATTGCTTCTTTATTTGATGTATCAATTTGGATTGGAGTATCTACATATTCTTGAACCTTAATCAAGGCATCCTTTAACACTTGTTTTTCATCTAATTTTGGTACACCAACATTTAAATCTAATATTTTTGCACCAGCATCTACTTGTTTTAATGCCTCTCCTACTAAGTAATCATAATCTCCATCAATTAGCTTTTGTTTTAATTTTTTCTTACCAGTAGGATTCATTCTTTCTCCACATATTACAACATTATCAATTTCAGTTAATACAGTTGCAGAATTAACTATTGTTTTATATGGATTATTTTTCTTATTTATTTTACATCTATTATATTTAGATATTTCTTTAATAAATTCAGGATTAGTTCCACAACATCCACCAATTATTGAAACACCCATTTCAACATATTTTTTAATATATTCATCATATTCTTCTATAGATAGGTCATAATATGTCTTACCATCCTTTAATTTAGGTAAGCCTCTATTTGGTTGAATAATAATAGGAGTATGGCTTGTATTTATTATTCTTTCTATAACATTATATAATTCCTTAGGTCCTAAACCACAGTTAACACCAAGTGCATCTACTCCTAGTCCTTCTAATGTATTAACCATTATTTCAGGAGTTGATCCTGTTAACGTTCTTTCTGTTTTATCAAATGTCATAGTTGCAAATAACAATTTATCAGGTGCATTTTCTTTCACTGCAAATATTGCAGCCTTTAATTCATATAAATCAGAAAATGTTTCTAATATATATCCATCTACTAAATCCTTAGATATTAATACAATCTCTTTAAAGGCATCATATGCTTCATCAAAAGATAATGTACCTAAAGGCTTTAACATACTACCTGTAGGACCTATATCAAACATGACATGCTTATTTACAGATTTAGCATTAGCTATAGCAGCTATGGCTATATCTTTAATATCATATGATCCATGATATTTAATTTTATTAAGACCAAATGTATTAGTAGTAATAAAATCAGCATATCTATATTCATTATGTATTTCTTTAATTACTTCAGGCTTTAAAATATTATATTCCATACATAAATTTGTATCTAAGCCTCTCTTTTCGATTTCAGAACCAAATCCGCCATCAAAAATCATAATTCTATCTAGTTGTAGCATGTTTTACCCTCCTTTTTGTATTCACATTTTTCACTAATTTTACATGAATCGCAACTTTTCTTTTCATTTCCATTTTTAGCAACAATACCAAACATAGATTTTTCAGGTAGCATCATACCTGAATCAAAAATTTCTATGCCTATAGAACTTATTTTTAAATATTTAGATAATTCTAATAAATCTGAAACACTAGATCCTCCATATCCAGGACAAAATCTATATGATAAATCTTTACCTAAATTATTATATTCATAGTTATCAGCTAAATATTCTAGGTAAGCTGCCGCACAGGAATTAAAAACAATTGCGTATGGCATATTAATTTTCATTAATTGATTAATTCTTTTATCAATTAATATACCAAGAGTTGTAGCAACTAAAAAATAATTTTTAGAGCCATTAAAATATTTTATATATGGCTCTTTATTTAAAATAGGTATAATATCTGTATATTCAGAATAAATATATTTAAATTGAGAAATATTTTGGAGCTCATCTAATGAAGATTTTACATATTTTTCTATATTCAAATCTTCATTTTTTGTTTTATCGTATCTTATATATTTATAACAAAGATTTATTAAATCAGAATAATTCCTTAAAGACATGTTCTAATCTCTTATATATTTCATCTGCAGTTTTAGAATTATTCATAATATAAATATGAATTCCAGGAGCTCCTTTTGCGATTAAATCCATAATCTGATATACTGCATAATTTAATCCTACTTCTTTAAATAGCTTAGGATTATCCTTGTAATATTCAAGCATATTTCTATATTCTA
>CAMOUB010000055.1 GCA_946626345.1 uncultured Caryophanales bacterium
CGTTACGTTTATTTCGTCATATACAGTTTTCAAAGACTCAAATGCACATTTCTTGTGAGTGTGCTTGATTAGTATAACAAAAATAAAAAAACTTGTCAAGAGACATTTTATTGTTTTTCTAAAAAATAATTATAGGGTTAATTACAAAAGTAATTATAGAAATTAATATTATTAAAATAAAAGAAACAGGATTGCTCCTGTTTGCTTAAAAATTAATATTATTTCTTTAATAAATGCTTATTCTGCCTTTAATAATTCAATTTCTTCTTTTGTTAAAGGTCTAAATTCTTTTCTTTTTAAATTTGAATCAAGCTTTAATGGACCAAATTCAATTCTTTCTAAATATGTAACATTACATCCTACATATTCCATCATTCTTTTTATTTGATGGAACTTTCCTTCGCTTATTGTTATATATGCTTCGTTATTACCTAAGTTAACGAATTCTGCAGGCTTACATGTAAAGTCTTCAAGTGGAATTCCTTTTTTAAATATCTCAATAAATTTATCATTATATTTACCATCATATTTTACATAATATTTCTTATTAACATGATTTTTAGGTGATAATAGTTTATGAGCAAGCTTTCCATCATTTGTTAAAATTAAAAGTCCATATGTATCAATATCTAATCTACCAACAGGAAATAAATTTCTAGATTCATATCCATTAATCAAATCTAAGACTGTAGGCATATTATTATCAAATGTTGCGCTTATATAACCATCAGGTTTATTTAACATTAGATATACAAATTCATCATATTTAACAACCTCATCAAATATAATAATTTCACTATCCTCTTTTACCTTATAGTCATCAGAATATATAATCTCACCATCTACAGATACATATCCTTTTCTTATTAATTCTTTCACTTCTTTTCTTGAACCATATCCCATATGGGCAAGCATTTTATCTAATCTAATCATTATTATTACCTTTTTAAAGATTTTAAATAAGACTTATCTATATCACTTACTCTATATGAATCTCTTATTTTATCTATTGCTTTATTAAATGAAAAATTATCTATTTTCAAATCTTTAAATCTTTTTAATGTATAATCTCTATATTTTATAAAGCATTCACATAAAAGCCAAGCAAGACCCATTTTAGAATAATAATTATCTGTATTAACACTTTCTATTACATCAAATATAGTATCTAAATATGATTCATCCATATAATGAGAAAATAGCATTATTAAAACAAATCTAACTTCAAATTCTTTCTTGCTATATCTATATTTTTCTATTAAATCATAAAAATAATCACGATTTTTTCTAATTATTTTTATATTCATTAAAGAATCACACACGGCCCAGTTATCAATTTTAGGTACCATTAAATCTAATTTATCATGAACGATATTAATATCTTTTATATTTGATAACATTAACATATATGTTATTTTTTCTTCATGATAATATAAATCACTATCTAATAAAGATAAGTCATTATTTTTGACTAATTCTTTAGCAATTTCTTTTAGTTTTGGCATTCTTATACCTAATATATTTGAATTAGGTATCAATTTATCTTGGAATACTTTATAATCTTTATCTATATACTTATCAAAAATATTATTTTTCTTCATATCCATTAGGATTATTCTTTTGCCAATTCCAAGCATCTCTTGCCATATCAAAAATATCATATTTAGCTTTAAAGCCTATTTCTTTTTCAGCCTTATCTACCTTTGTATAATTTGCTGTAACATCGCCTTCTCTTCTTTTAGCAATTGCATAAGGAATTGGTTTTCCATAAGCTTTTTCAAATGCGTGTAATACATCAAATACACTAGAGCCCTTACCTGTACCTAAATTATAGATAACAACTCCTGGTGCTTCTTCTAATTTTTTTATTGCACATACATGACCTCTTGCTAAGTCACATACATGAATATAATCTCTAATACATGTACCATCTGGTGTATCATAATCATCACCAAATATATTTAATTTTTCTCTCTTTCCAACCATTACTTGTGTAATATATGGAGCTAAATTGTTTGGAATACCATTAGGGTCTTCACCAATTAATCCTGATGGATGAGCACCAATTGGGTTAAAATATCTTAAAATACAAATATTAAATTGTGGGCAAGCATAAGCTAAATCCATTAGAATTCTTTCAATGAATAATTTTGTTGTACCATATGGATTAGTTGTACCACCGGTTGGAAAAGTTTCATCTACTGGTACTGATTTAGGATCACCATATACTGTTGCTGAAGATGAGAAAATAAAATTATAAATATTATATTTTTTCATTTCCTCTAATAAAACAACTGTACCATAAATATTATTTTCATAATACTCAAGTGGCATTCTAACAGATTCACCTACAGCCTTTAGGCCTGCAAAATTAATTACACAATCAATTTTATTTTCATCAAAAATTTTATCTAGATCTTCTCTATTTCTAATATCGCCTTTATAAAACTTAGGTCTCTTACCTGTTATTTTTTCAATTCTATCTAAAACCATCATTTTAGAATTACTTAAATTATCAATAATTACTACATTATAATCTAATTGTAATAATTCAACTACTGTATGAGAACCAATATAACCTGTTCCACCTGTAACTAATATATTTTTCATCGTAAAACCTCTTTTCTAAAAGTATTTTAGCATAATAAAGGATAAAAAACAATCTAACTTCTAGTTGGAGAAATATAAAAAGCCTCTATTTCTAGAGACTTTCATAATTATTCTGTTCTTAATGCAACTACTGGGTCTTTCTTTGCTGCACTTCTTGCAGGAATTAAACCAGATATTGCAGTTAATAATACTGATACTGCAATCATTATAATTGCAATTTGTGGAGTTAAGTGAGCTATAGATGTTATTGCTCCTCCTGATGCTGCATTAACTATTATATTAGCCAAAATACATAATATACCAGTTACTACTATACCAATTACACCTGAGGCAAATCCTATTATAAATGTTTCAGCATTAAATAGATGAGAAACGTCTTTCTTTCTACCACCAAGTGATCTAATAACACCAATTTCTTTTATACGCTCCATTACTGAAACATATGTTATAATCGCAATCATAACACTTGATACAACAAGTGATAATGCAGTAAATGCTACAAGGGCATATGTTACAATATTAATCATTTGATTAATCATATCAATAATTAATCCAACATTATCTGTATATTTAACTTCAATTCTTAAAGGATCATTTGCACTTAAAACATATGATTTATTAGCACCATTTTCATCTTTTAAGATATTGTAATTTTCATCAAATTCATAGATGGTAACATCTTTATCACCGCTCCATGCCTTTAAGTAATTTGTTACTAAATCCTTATCCTTAAAATTATTAGGATAAATAGATATAGATTTTGCAAGTGTTGAACCACCAATTGCAGATAAAGTTAATGTACCATTTGAATCACCAACTAACTTATCTAAGCCTGGTAACACTTTAAATATTTGGCTCATCGCATTAGATTCTGTTACATATAATTTAGCTGTATCTGTACCTGATATTTTCTTAGGATTAGCTACACCCTTATCAAATTCTTCTGCATCTAGCTTTTCCCAATAATAATCTAGGTTATAATCAATTGATATATCTATTTTAGTATAAACAACATATTCGTTTGAAGTTGCTTTTGATTTATCAAATGTAGTATCTGCTGTTTCTACATAATCATTACCTGATTTTTCATATAAATATAAACCATAATTTGCTTTTAAATCAGCAATTGAACTTCCATCAGGAATAGAATTTAATAAAGGTTGTGATTTTGCTGCATCAGTAAATGGAATATATAAATCTCTAAGTAATGGATTTGTAATTGTTCCACCCATACCTGAAATAACTTTTGCAAGCATTGAATCCTTATTTTTAGATATCATATATCTTGCAAAATCTTCTTGATATAATAAACCAGTTTTTAAAGCACCATATGAAATACCTTTTTTAGGTTTAACTATACCAACAACATTCATTACTTCTTTATCATTATCTGGTAATGTGTCAAATTTATATTTATAATTAAATTTATATTTATAATCAAGTTTATTTTCATCTTTATCTTCATATACAGTATCATTAGGATACCAATAGAATTTTCTATTTAAAATTTCTTCATAAGTGAATTTATTTTTATATTTATCTTTATCAACATCAGTTCCAAGTGAATTATAAACTAATGAATAGAAATTCTCTTGTGAATAATAACCAAGTTGAGCTAATACTAAGTCAGTTAATGCACTATTATTATCTAAAACTAATATCATATCATTTTTAGATTCAGGCATTTTACCAGTTACTAAATCATATTGAGTCAATATATACTCATTATTAGGTACTGCTTGACTTAATGGTGTAGTTAAAGATGTAATAACATCACCATATGCTTGATATTGATCATCAAGATGTGTAATAGCTTCTGCATAAATAGAATTTATTGCAGTTAAAGAATATATACCATTTTTTTCTTTTTCTCTATCATCATCTGTACCAATAATATAATCTGTATATAAGTTATTTCTAATATCAATACCATAATCTAAAGAAATAGATTGATAATATGATTCAGGCATACTCTTTATATAATTAACATATTCTTGATTAAATTCATTTTTCTTTGTTATAGCCATTAATTCATTTTGGTTATGTAATAAATAATCAATTATTTTATTAACGTTAACCCAATCGCCTTGCTTAAATGCTTCAGTTTTAAATCTAAGAGATGATGAATTCATTAAAGATGACATATCAATTGAAGTTTCTGAAACTCTAATTGGGTTACCAGATAATAAGTCATCTTGCATACTCTTAATATAATCTCTTACACCTGTTGAAACTGATAATACAGATGCAACACCAATTATACCAATTGAGCCTGCAACACCAACCATGATAGTTCTTTTTCTTTTACTCCAAAGATTTCTTGCAGATAATTTAAATGCTGTCCAGAAAGACATTTTAGCTTTTTCTTTAGCATTTTTATTTTTATTATATTCTTTAATAGCCTTTTGATCATTAGGATCAATTAAAGCTAAAGCAGCATCATCTTTTGCTTTTTCTTCTGCTTTTATTGCTGCAATTTCTTTTGCTTCATCTTCTTCTGTAAATGGATTAGAATCATCAATTAATTTACCATCTAGGAATTTTACAATTCTTGTAGAGTATTTATATGCTAATTCAGGATTATGTGTAACCATTATTACAAGCTTTTCTTGAGCTATTTCTTTAATTAATTCCATTATTTGTACACTTGTTTCAGTATCAAGTGCACCTGTAGGTTCATCAGCTAGTAAAATTTCAGGTTCGTTTACTAATGCACGTGCAATAGCAACTCTTTGGCATTGTCCACCAGATAATTGGTTTGGATGCTTATTATATTGATCCTTTAATCCTACTCTATCTAATGCTTTTTTAGCCTTTTCAATTCTTTCAGATTTAGAAATACCAGAAATAGTAAGTGCTAATTCAACATTACCTAAAACTGTTTGGTGTGGAATTAAATTATAGCTTTGGAATATAAAACCAACTCTATGGTTTCTATATACATCCCAATCTCTATCATTGAATTCTTTTGTTGATGTACCATTGATACATAAATCACCTGATGTATATTTATCAAGTCCACCAATGATATTTAATAATGTTGTTTTACCACATCCTGAAGGTCCTAAGATAGATACAAATTCATTCTTTCTAAAGCATAAATTAATACCCTTTAGTGCTTCAACAGTGATATCTGCGACATAATAATGTTTTACTATATCTTTTAATTTTAGCATAATATCATCTCTTTTCTTTTTTACATTTGCATATTATATAATAATAATATGAAAAAATAAACATAAAATTGTGTGAAATCGTGTACACAATATATAAAAAAACGGCTGTAAAATTACAGCCATTTATTAATATTATTAGATGTCTAAATCGTCATCATCTTTTGCTTGAGCACGATCTGAATTTTCATTAATAATCTTTTCTGTATCTTCATCGAAGAAATGAACATGATTTAAATCGAATACTAATTTTAATGGTTGACCAGGTGCTAAGTCATCTCTTGATGGTACAGCAGCGATGATTGGGTCACCATCGATGTTTGAGTAAATATTAGTTTCAGCACCAAGTAATTCTGATAATTCAACTGTAATATCTACTACGCCTTGAGGCCATACTTCAAACATTTCAGGATTCTTGTTATCATAAATATCTTCTGGACGAATACCTAAGATAACGTCTCTATTTTCATAACCAAGTTCTCTTGGATATTTTAATTTTCCTTCTGGAATACGAATTGTATAATTACCCTTTTGAGATACGAATGTACCATTGTCTTTTAAATGACCATGGATGAAGTTCATTGGAGGTGTACCAATGAATCCACCAACGAATACGTTAGCTGGTGTAGAATAAATATCTCTTGGAGCACCAACTTGTTGGATTCTACCATCTCTCATAACAACGATTCTTGATGCCATTGTCATGGCTTCGATTTGGTCATGTGTTACATAAATTGTAGTACAACCTAATCTTCTATGTAATTTAATTAACTCACCACGCATTGTAACACGTAGCTTAGCATCTAGGTTAGATAGTGGTTCGTCTAGTAAGAATACGCCTGCATGTTGAACGATAGCACGTCCTAATGCAACTCTCTGACATTGACCACCAGATAATTGACGAGGGAAACGAGATAAGAATGGCTCAAGACCTAAAATCTTAGCTGCTTCAGCAACACGCTTAGAAATTTCCTCTCTTGACATACGTCTAATTTGTAATGCGAATGCCATGTTATCAAATACAGTCATATGTGGATATAGGGCATATGATTGGAAAACCATTGAAATACCTCTATCCTTAGGGCTGATATTATTCATTCTTACACCATCAATAAAGAAATCACCTGAAGTGATATCTTCAAGACCTGCGATCATACGAAGTGTAGTTGATTTACCACATCCTGAAGGTCCTACGAAAATAATGAATTCTTGATCATCAATATGTAAATTGAAATCAAATACTGCTTGAACTCCATTAGGATAAATCTTATTAATATTTACTAAATCAAGTGTAGCCATAAAATAAACCTCCTAGCTTACATTTCAATTAATATTATATCGAATTAAAATTTTTTTGGTATGTGCATTTTGCACAATAAATTTAATTTTTTACTAAATCATATAATAAATATGCATCTAAAAAGCACCTTAAATCAAAATCAGATACCTCTTTTAATTTATCTAGCTTATAAATCATTGTATTTCTATGAATATACATAGCCTTAGATGCCTTACTAACATTTAGGTCATTTAACGCAAAACCAATAATAAAATTTTCATCTATTCCACTAGAATCTAAAATGAAATTTATTAGATGTCTTTTATCATTTATCACAGGCTTTTTTAATAATAATTCTTTAAAAGTATAAACACCTGCAGGTAAATCATTATCTATAATAATTGGTAATACTACATCTAATTCTTCTTTTAGTTTTAATTCATTATTCTCCTTAGAGATATATGATACTAAAGATATCATCATATCATCAGATAATGAATTTAAAACTCTTATGATATCATCATCATAAGAATAGTTGTGATAAATAATAATCACTTTTTCTTCTTCCTCAATTTTAATATTGATACCTAAAAGATTTTTTAAAATATTTATTAACATTGTTGAATCATTAAAATTCTTTTTAATAATTATAAATCTCATAATAAATACCCCAACATAAATTAATTATATAATAATTTATTAATATAATCAAAAAAAATTGTCTTAGGAAAAAGACAATTCTTCTATAATTTATTGATTATTATGCTTTTCTTTTTTTATTTCAGGTATTACTTCTCTAACTTCAAGTCCATACATTGTTAAATCAATATCTGAATCCTTCTCAATTGTGATTGAATTACAATTAGCTACTGCCTCATCAATCATTTTATCATAATCAAATGATTTTTCATATTCTAATGCCTTATCAATTTTTGGAGCTGTTGCAGGAGCCTTTGGTACATATACTGTACAGCAATCCTCAAATGGCTTAATTGATAAATCAAAACAGCCTATTTTTTGTGATATAGCAATAATATCTGATTTATCATATGTTACAAGAGGTCTTAAAATAGGATAATTTGTAACACTATTAATTGTATTCATAGAATATAAAGTTTGACTTGCAACCTGTCCTACAGATTCACCATTAATGATGCATAAGCAATCTCTTTTTCTAGCTAGCTTTTCAGCTATTCTATACATCATTCTTCTCATGATTGTAATATTATATGATTCAGGTATATTATCTAATAATGCCATATGAATTTCTTTAAATGGAATCATATGTAATCTTATTTTATTATTAGGTGCATATTTAGAAATAACCTTTACTAAATCAACAACCTTTTGAGCTGATTCAATTGATGTTAGTGGTGTAGATTCATAGTGAATACACTCAATTTCAATTCCTTGCTTCATAGCTAAATATCCTGCAACAGGTGAATCAATTCCACCTGATAACATTAATAAGCCTTTTCCTGCTACACCTACAGGGAAGCCTCCCATTGCTTTAATTTGAGTATTATATAAATAACAAGCATTATTTCTTAATTCAATATGCAATGTTACATTAGGGTTATGTACATCTACACGTAATAATTTATTATTAGATAAGACATATGCAGATACTACTTTAGTTAATTCTAAAGAATGAAGAGGATAATTTTTATCAGCTCTTCTTGTATCACATTTAAATGTAGTTTCTTCTTTTACTATTTCTTTCATTAGTTCTAATGATGTCTTTTTAATAGTTTCTATATCATTATCACATTTAACCACAAATGAATATGATGAGATACCTGAAATTAAATTAATTCTTTCAACTACTGTATCTACATTTTCATCATTTAAATGAATATAGATTCTATCATGTCTTATTTCAATTTCAACTTTTAATCCGTCTAATTTTTCATAAACTAAATTATATAATCTTCTTAAAAATACATTTTGGTTTTTACCCTTTAAGGTTAAATCACCAAGTCTAATTAAAATCTGGTTGTATATCATAAATTAAGTCTCCTTTTTATACGCAGTAATTATAACATAAATATATATTTGGTCAATAAAATTAATTAAATTTATGATAACGTTTACTATCTAGACTTTATTGACTAAATAGTCTATTTTTTAGTAAAATTAAAGTACAATAATCAATTAAAAAAGGAGTTTAATATATGTTTGATTACAAGAATAAAGTTGTTGCCATAACTGGCGCATCTTCAGGCTTAGGAAAGCAAATGGCTGAGGGCTTTGCTAAGTGTAATGCTAATTTAGTTTTATTAGCAAGAAGAGTTGAAAGACTTGAGGCTCAAGCTAAAGAATGGGAAGCTAAATATGGCGTTAAAGTATTACCTGTTCAATGTGATGTTACAAGTGCTGAATCAATTAATAATGCAGTTGCAGAAGTTGAAAAGGTATTTGGTCATTGTGAGGTTATCATTAATGATGCCGGTGGAGAACGTGGTACAGGAACACCTCTATTAGATTTTAAAAAGGAAGATTGGGATTTTACATTAAATCTTGATTTAACAAGCGTATTTGCTGTTACACAAGCATTCGCTAATTTAATGAAAAAGAAAATTAAAGAAGGAAAACAAACTTACGGTAGAGTAATTAATATTTCTTCTATTTATGGTTTAGTTGGTAATACTGCTATTCCTACAATTGCATATCATTCAACTAAGGGTGCAGTTGTAAACTTTACTAAGGGTGCCGCAGCTGAATTAGCAAAAGAAAAGATTACAGTTAATGCAATTTGTCCTGGTTATTTCTATACTGAATTAACAACTGAAACATTAGATACTGAATACTTCCAAAATTTTGCTAAGCAAACTGTTCCTATGCAAAGATATGGTTC
>CAMOUB010000056.1 GCA_946626345.1 uncultured Caryophanales bacterium
CCTTTTCTTAATTCATACATAGTCTTAACCATTGTATCGAATTCAGGATAAGTTAAAGGATCAATAATTGTAGCCTTCTTAACATCAAATTTGCATTCAGCTGCCTTAGCTAATACAGCATCAGCATTACCACAAAGAATTACATCCATTAAATCTTCTTTTAATAATCTATCTGTTGCTTCTAGAATTCTTGGATCTAAGCCTTCAGTAAATACGATTGTTTTTCTTGATTTTTTTAAATTTGCTAGTAGTTTATCAAACATACCCATATAATTTTTTCCTCCATTATTTTTAATTATATGACATAAAGTCATAAGTATTATATCACAAAGAATTGTACTTTAAAATATTAAAAATATTTTTTATTGTTCTTCTTTCATGTTATTATATATTTCTTCTATTTCTTTTAACAATTCATCATCAGTAATTAAATTATAAGATGCATCACCATTTTCTTCTTCAACTAAAAATACTAATGCCTCATCAGGATTTAGTCCCATTTTATCATTAACTGGTCTTAAAACTTGGTAACAATCACCATCATATTCTAATTCGCAGTCAAGATAAAAATCAATTTTAGCACCATTTTCTCCATTTAATGTAACAATTTCTTCTTTCATTTTATTCTCCTCTTTTTATATAAGATAATATATTTTCTTTAAAATCAGGATATTTAAAAATAATCAAACTTATTTCACATCCTTTATCCATGTAGGTTCAATTTGAAATTCTAATTCTTTATCTAATGAATAATCATAATATTTCAGATAATAGCTAGTTAAATATAAATTACCATCTCCATTATTATATAATTTATCTCCTTTTATAGGATTTCCAAGTAACAATGAATGTAATCTAATTTGGTGTGTTCTTCCTGTTTCTAACTTAAATTCAGTTAAAGTATAATTATTTAATCTTTTAATTACTTTATAATTAGAAATAGCTAATTTTCCAATATTTTTATCATCAGTTATATATCTTTTATTAGTTTTATCATCTTTTGCAATATAATTTTTTATTACACCAAAATCATCTTTAATGATACCTTCATTTAAAGCTAAATATCTTCTTTCCATTTTATCATGAATTGGTGATATTTTATTTGCAGCTATTCTATTTTTAGCAACTAAGCATAAGCCTTCTGTTTCTTTATCTAATCTATTAATAATAGATACAGTTAAATCTTCTTTCTTATTATTTAGGTAATATAAGATTTCTTGATATAAGCTTTTAGGCTCTGCCATTGTAGGAATACATAATAGATTTTTTCTTTTATTTATGACTAAATAATTATCATTTTCATAAATTATATCTAATTTAGATTCATATAATGGCCAGTTTATTTCATGAGTATTACTGTATTCAAAAGTGATAACATCACCTTTTTTAATATTTTTATATGTTTCTAAAGGATTATCATTTACATAAATAATAGTTTTTCTTGCCTTTAAATTTTTATAAAGTTTTCTTGTTAAATGGAGCTTTAGCTCCTCTGATAGTATATTATCAGATTCACAAATAATTTTCATTTTCATACGCTTATTTTACCATAAAATAATAATTTTAAATAATAAATTATTTATATGTGCTTTAATTTTTTTAAAAATAATGTATAATTTATTTAAAGAGTTGTAAAGGACGGTTTTATATATGGCAGATATTTTAAAAGAAGCCCAAAGATGCTTAAAATGTAAAAAGCCAATGTGTAAGGAAGGATGCCCTGTTAAAACAGATATTCCACTAATTATGCAAATGTTTTTGGATGGTAAAATGGATGAGGCAGGACAGGTTTTATTTGATAACAACCCATTAACAGCATTCTGTTCACTTGTATGTCCACATGAGAAAAATTGTATGGGACATTGTGTTTTAGGTAGAAAGGGTGAACCAATTAAATTCTATGAGGTAGAAAATTATATTTCTACTTTCTTCTTGGAAAAAGCAAGACTTGTAAAGCCTGAAACAAATTCTTATCGTATTGGAATTATTGGTGCAGGTCCTGCTGGTTTAACATTAGCAATTATTTTAGCAAGACGTGGTTATAAAATTACAATTATTGATTCTAAAGATAAAATTGGTGGCGTATTAAGATATGGTATTCCTGAATTTAGATTACCTAAGGCCCTATTAGATAAATTATTATTCCGTATGCAAGAATTAGGAATTCAATTTAGACCTAATACATTAATTGGTCCTACTATTACAATTGATGATATGTTTACAGATGGATATCAAGCAATATTTATTGGTACAGGTGTATGGAATCCTAATAAATTAAGAATACCTGGCGAAACATTAGGAAATGTTCATTTCGCAATTGATTACCTAAAGAATCCTGATTCTTATACTCAACTTGGAAACAAGGTATTAATTATAGGTGCAGGTAATGTTGCAATGGACGCTGCAAGAACAATTTTAAGAAAGACTAATGCTAAGGTTGGAATTATCTTCCATAAGGGCGAAGCTGATGTTGCAGCACTAAAAGAGGAATTAGAACTTGCAAAAATCGATGGTGTTCAAATGAATTATTACCTAAAAACTGTAGAAATTGTAGAGGATGGAATAATTGTTGATCCTATAATTGAAACAGTTAACGAAGATGGTACAAAAGAATATCATGCAGATATAGATAAGAGATTTAAAATGGAAGCTGATTCTGTTATTATCGCTATCGGTCAAGGTGCATTATCTAATATCGTTAAAAATACAAAACAACAAATTGATACAAATAAACGTGGTTTAATTGAAGCATCATCTAAGGGTGCTACTACTCGTCCTGGTGTATATGCAGGTGGAGATGTAGTATCTGGTGCTAAAACAGTTGTTGAAGCTGTTGCTGCAACAAAGCTTGTAGCTGATGAAATTGATAATTATGTAAGATTGAAAAATGGTCTTCCACCACTTGAAAAATAATAAAATATAAAGACGACTCGAAGTCGTCTTTTTAATATATTAAAAGAATCCCATTTTAATTAAATATAATTCTAAAATAAAATTTGTAACAAATCCTATTATTGCAAAAACCAAATACCATTTAGAAGCTTTGGGAGTTAGTCTTCTTGAGAATATAAACATAATAATTCCATATATTGGTAATAAAAATGATAATATAATAATCCAAATTCTTGGTCTATCTATTATTTGTATATCACTAAATTCAGGTAATCTTCTACCTTCTGAATCAACAATAGATGGTTTTAGATCATTAACTACTTGTTCTTCTTGTTTAATTTCTGGTTTTTCATCTTGATAATCATATGTTTTATTTGAAGGATCAAGTATATTTCTTATTGTTTCATTAGTTCTTTTAATATCACTTAGATAATTATAATAAGAAACTAATTTAATATAATCATTTCCATCCTTATATTTTTCTATAGTAGTTGTATTAGGATTCATCTTATTTGATAATGCTTTAAATGATAAATCTAATTCACTTTTAGAAATTTCTCTTAAATCATTATAGCCCATAAAATTTAGAGCTTCTACTGTTTTAATTTCTTGTTCTGTCATTGTATCACCAACTTTTAGTTTATTTTATCACAAAAATAAAATTAAAATATGTGAATAATTTGTAAATATAAAGTAATTATAGCATAATCTTGAAAACAATTGAATTATAAATTCAATACTAATAATGTATAGCGTTTTCATAATATTTTATGCTATAATAAATGTAAGTAGACGATTATAGGGGTGATTATATGAAAATAGCTATTTGCGATGATTCAACAATGGATCTTGAAAATCTAAAAAATTGCTTATTAGAATATTTTAAAGCTAAAAATATTCCATATTCAATTGATGGATTTACTGATTGTAATGTCTTACTAAATCGAATTAAATTCTTAGATAGCAATGAATATGATTTATTTATCTTAGATGTTGTAATGCAAAAAAATGGAGTAGATATCGCAAAAGAAATAAGAAAATTTAATGATAAAAGTGTTATTATATTTGAAACTTCTTCTGAAGAATTTGCGATAAACGCATTTAAGGTTCAAGCATTTGATTATTTATTAAAGCCTATTTCTGTTGAAAAAATAGCTGAATGCTTCGATAAATTATTTGAACTTAAAAATGAGACAGCAAAAAAACATGTATTTACAATTAAATCAATGGATCATGCTCAAGAAACTGTAGATATTAAAAAAATTACACATATAGAATCAAGCGAAAGACGTATGATAATTCATTTGTCTAATAATGTAGATATTGTTACTACTTCTTTAAGAGGAAAATTTTTAGATTCAATTCCTTTTGATTATGATAAATATGATTTTATTAATTGTCATTCAAGCTTCTTAGTAAATTTAAATTTTGTTAAAGCTATTAAAAATGATTCATTTATATTAAAGAATGGAATCACAGTACCTATTTCAAAGAGATTAAGTCAATTTGTAAGAAATAAATATGCTAATTATTTGGTAGGCGATCAAAATGGATAAGTTTTTAATAATTTTACCTTATATATATCTTGCAATATATACATTTTTTGCACTGTTATTAACTAATGGCGTAAAATATAGCATTAAAAAAACATTATTAATTTCAATTCCAATTCTAGCATTAATAATAACAATAAATGTTATTGTTTATATGAATATAGATATTGATATAGAAAAACTTAATGATACAATATTCTTCTTATTTGCAAGTACGATGTATATTCCAATTGCATTATTAATATTATTCGTAGGAAAGAAAAAATATATTGGATATGTAACATCAGGAGTTAACATATTTTTAGCATATTATTTTATAGCACTATCAGGAAAATTAATAATTGAAAATACTAAACAAAGATATATTATTTATATTTGGTTTGCACTAATATTCCCTATTTCGTTAACATTTATTAGAATAATTTATAAAAAATTACAGGATATGCTTGAAGAAATATTACCAAAATATGTAATAGTTCTTGCAATATATGCAATATTAATGATTTTAGCAATTTATGCATATTCAGAATTAATTAAATCATTTGAAAATAGAAATTTAAAACTAGAAATATTTGGTATTGCTATAACAGGCGTATATTTAACTTCTATTATGATTTTCTATTTAATAATTATTCATTATCACCAAACATTCGTAGAAAATAGTAATTTAATACTAATGAAGGGTCAAGTTCAATCTATCCAAGATCAATATAAATTAAGAGAAATGAAGGATGAGGAAGTTAAAATATTGCGTCATGATATGAAACATATTTTAATTGCCGTATCTACATTAATTAAAAATAATAAAAATGATGAAGCACTAGATTTTATTAATAATTATGTTAATACAATTGATTCTACTAAAGGAAAAGTATATTGTAATGATTCAATTATTAATTCTATATTAGATTATTATTTTAATAAGGCTGAACAAGATGATGTTGTCTTAAATATTAAAGTAAATAATATTGAAGATGCCTTAAAGGTTCCACCATATGAAACTGCAGTATTAATTTCTAATTGTCTTGATAATGCAATTAAGGCTGCAAACAAACTTAAAAATAATAGAATTGTAGATTTTAAATTCTGGAATAATGATGGAAGATTAATTTTACAATGTAAAAATAATTATGATGGTATTATTTTAATTGATAAGGATGGACGTCCTACAAACCTAGCAAAGGGACACGGACTTGGTTCTGATTCAATTGAATTATTTGCTAAAAAATATAATTTAAATATTACATATGAAATAACAGAAAATATTTATAAAATTAATATCCTATTCTAGTTAAAAAAGCCTTCATTTTGAAGGCTTTTTTATTATGCAATTTTATAACTATCTCCATCTTTTCTAACCTTGAAATCATGTACTAATTGATCAAGTGCATCTTCAAGTCTAGTTCTAATTTGAGGTGTTACCTTATCGAATGATAAAATATTAGTTAATGTCTTAAATAGACCATCAGCTTTAATACCACTATTTTTCTCAATGATGCAGTATAAGCCATCTAATAATTCATCAAAATAAATATAATCAAATTTTCTATTAGAATTTAATCTTAATTTAATACCTGTAATCTTTTCACCTAATATGAAATCACCAATCTTATGGCAATTTGAAGGGATTGCATCACTAATTTCTTTCTTTAGCTGATCATTCATTCTTCCCTTTTCCATTGCTGATAGAACTCTTTGACATAATAGGTCAAAATGAATAGGTGCTTCAATTCTAATAATTTCTCTTACTAGATATTCTAAATCGAATGTCTCAAGATATTTTTTAGCTCTTTCAGGTACAAGCTCATGATATACTTCAAAGTTGAAATCAAATGAATCAATACTCTTATCTTCTTTTAAGAATGATTTATCTTCTTCAATTTCTTTATCATCATCAAAATCAGGATGCTCTAAAGCATATCTTAATCTTTCCATTTCATCTTCATTATGTAATATCCATGAAGTTGTAAATAGTTTAAAATATCTCCAGCCTAATCTCTTTAATAACATTCTTTCAAGTCTATATTTATCTCTTAGATTAGCTTTATAGCTTTCAGAACCATCAAGCATAATAGCTAATACGAATTCATCATTCTTTTTAACTGCAAAATCAATCTTAAAGCTTGAAGAACCATATTTAGTTAATACTTCATATCCAAGTGATTCAATATATTCTTTAATATCTAACATTAATGGGTCAGAAATTTCTTGATAATTCTTATCAGTAACAACATTTTCTGCAAATTTTAAGTAATCTCTTAAAAGTAATACACCTTTAGCATCTGTCTTATCTTTAATATCTAAATATCTAACAGATGATACAATACTTACATTGTATTTAGCTCTTGTTACCGCAACATTTAATCTTCTTTCACCACCTAAATTATTAAGTGGTCCAAATCTTTGATAGAATTTACCTTCTTCATTATATCCATAACAAATAGAGAATATAATTCTATCTCTTTCATCACCTTGAACTGTTTCTAGATTCTTAACAAAGAATGGTTCATCATATCCTTCATCAAAGAATCTATCATATTCAGGATGCTTTCTTCTATATTTATCTACTAATGATTGAATTAAATCAGCTTGTACGTTAGAGAATGCAACTACACCTAAAGATTCTTTAGATGTATCGAAATGCTTAAATACCATCTCTACAATTTTTTCAGCTTCGATTTGATTTGTTCTTGTTGACATATCATATCTTCCCTCAGGAACATAATAGAAATCAACTCCAAAGCCTTTTTCATGCTGTTTAGCTTGAGGAATTGTTATTAAATTCCAATCATAGAATGCTCCATTAGAGAATGTAATTAATTCCTCACTTCTAGATCTATAATGCCATTTTAATGATGTAGTTTCAAATGTTTGTGATGCTTTATCCAAAATAGATTCTAGGTCGTATTCTACTTCTTGTTCTTGTTGTCCATCTAGTGTTGCATGGAAGAAATTTGTAGGAGGCATTTGCTTTGTATCACCAATAACAATACATTGCTTACCACGATAAATTGAACCTAAGGCATCTGATGCGAATATTTGTGATGCTTCATCGAATATTACGCAATCAAAGATATTTAATTCTGATGCAAGATATGTAGATACAGATAGAGGAGACATTAAAAATACTGGCTTAATATCTAATACTAAGTTAAAGATTTGTTCTAATAAAACTCTAATTGGAAGCTGTCTTCTTAACTTAGAATATTCTTTTGTTAGTATCTTAAATTCAGAACCCTCTAATACATTTTCATTAGGTCTCTTTTGACTTAATACAGAAATAATAAAGTCTCTATTAATACTTAAAATACTCTTATCTAAAGCTCTAAAATCTGTAATAACTTTATTTTCTTTATCAGATCTAAAGTTAGTTAATAAATTAGATTCACTAACTATATGTAATATCTTTTCATGTAAGAATGTCTTTCTATACATTTCAGGTAATGAATCAATATCATATTCATTATCTAAATATGCATTTAAGAAATCTAGTGCTGAGAAGAATTTTAAATGCTTAATACATTGGTTAACCTGCATGAAGTTTGTGAAATTTTCTCTTTCTTCTGATACAGCAATTAATTTATTATATGCATCTTCTAGTGGTGCATTCATAAAATTAAGTTCTCGTTTATCAAACATTAAAGATAATCTATCTAAATTCTTATATGCACCTTTTAATTCTTGATATGTAATCTTTGAATTAACATATTCAGCCTTTAAGTAATTAAATGATTCAGCTGATAAATTAATATCAGGTAAGTCATCTATTGCAGATAGATCTTGAACAATTTGTTTTAAATTTAAGCCTTTTAATTCACCAATATACTTACTTAAATTATTAGATACTTCTTTTGCTAAGAATAAATTTCTCTTAAATGCAATTAATTCTTGTAATTCCTTAATTATAACATCAGCTGTAGATTTAACCTTACGATATTTATAAATAACTTCATTACATTCTTTTAATTCTTTATTAAAGAATTTACCTTTTTCATTGGCTTTAACATATTTTTCTCTTAATAAATCAAGATTTTCATTTAATATTTGCTTATCATATATATCAAATAAATTAATACCTAAAATCTTTTGGAAATTTAAATATTTTTTAATTAAATCAATAATTCTAGTTCTTGATTTTTTGATTACAAAGAATGGACTATATAAAGATAATTTTGATAATTTATCAATTACTAATGCTTTCTTTAATCCATCATTAATTGATTCTACATAAAAGCCTTCATATTTAGCTAAAATAGTAGCTAATTTATACATTTTATCTAGGCAATCTAAGCCAATATCAAGGTCACTATTTAGATCATATAGAATATAATTTTCATTTAATTGATTTAATCCATTTAAGCTAGATTTTCTATAATCATATCCTATATGATGACTTAATCTTACATAAGTTTTTACATAATCTAAGATTTGTTCCATATCATATAGATTATAATTTTGAACAGATAGGTCTATTTCATCCATAGGAACTAAATTAGATTCCATATATAAAGAATATAAATCTAGTAAGCTAATACCTAAATCAGGAATTGGAGAGTGTAATTCTTTTTCATAAGATGATAAATTACCTGTTAATAAATCATATTTAGCACTTAAGAATGTAGTTTTTAAATCTATATCATATTTTGGTAATGTAGCTGTATTATATAGATTTTCAATAAATTCCTTTTTATTTGCTTTATTAGAGTGAAGCTCAATACCAAATTCAGCTAAATGTACCCTTCTTAAATTCTCAAATACGACATTTAAGGCAGCTATTTTTTCAGATACGAAAAGTATTTTCTTACCTTGTCCTAAAAGTGTCGCAATAATATTTGTAATAGTTTGGCTCTTACCAGAACCAGGAGGGCCTTGTAAACAGAATGATTTACCATTTGCAGCAAGCTGAATTGCTCCAAGCTGACTCGAATCACATTCTACTACAGGGTATATAGGTTGATTTTCTTTTGTTTCCTTTGATGTTGCAAATTCATCACCTAATAATATTTTAATATTATTATTAGATAATACTTTATCTTTATTATTCATAATATCTTGATACATACTCATTTTATAGAATGAATATACAC
>CAMOUB010000057.1 GCA_946626345.1 uncultured Caryophanales bacterium
TTATATCTATGCCGTTATAGTCTCTATAACGATATTAGAAGTTAGAATCTTATGAGTTTAATCATGAGAGGTTCAATTATATTACATAATAATTGAATATTATGCGTAAAAAAATAACCTGCAATTTTGCAGGTTTATTTTATCTATTATTAATTGTTTCAGGTGACATATCATGATTCATTAATCTATATTCAGCCATCTTTTCATATTTTGTATTAGGCATACCATAATTTGCATATGGATCAATTGATAAACCACCACGAGGTAAGAATTTACCCCAAACTTCAATATATCTTGGATTTAATAATTTGATTAAATCCTTCATTATAATATTTACACAATCCTCATGGAAATCACCATGATTTCTAAAAGAGAATAAGTATAATTTTAATGATTTTGATTCTACACAAAATTTATCAGGTATATATGATATATAAATAGTTGCAAAATCAGGTTGACCTGTTATAGGGCAAAGTGATGTAAATTCAGGACAATTAAATTTAATGAAATAATCATTTTCAACATGCTTATTATTAAATTTTTCTAATATATTTGGATCATAATCAAATTTGTAATCAGTCTTTTTACCTAATGTTTTTAATCCTTCATCTTTTCTTTCCATTTTATTATTCCTCATATTCTATAGGGTCTTTAATACCATTTTCCTTAAATGCTTTTATTCTATCTAAGCATGTACCACACTTTCCACATGCTTTATCATGTCCTTCATAACATGACCAAGTTAGATTATATGGTACTTTTAGTTCTAATCCTTTTTTAACAATATCAGCCTTTGTCATTTTAACAAAAGGACCAAATACCTTAACCTTATTTCCGCTTCCTAAATAAATTGCACTATTGATTGCATCTGTAAATTCTTTTGAGCAATCAGGATATGCATTTAATGCTGCATCATCTGCATGTGCACCATAATATATGATATCACAATCCTTTGATAAGGCTATTGCTGCTGCACTAGATAGAAATAGTCCATTTCTAAATGGTACATATGTAGATAATGTTTTTTCATTTTCTAATTGCTTTGCATATTCACCCTCAGGTATATCTAGGTGATTTTTTTCTAGTAATGAACAATTAGAAAATTCAAATATTTTTGATAAATCTAAATAAATATGTTCAACTCCATAATATGTGGCAATCTTATTTGATGCTTCAATTTCTTTTATATGCTTTTGACCATATGATATAGATAATGCTACAACATTTTCTTTTCCATATTTTTCAATTGCCATAGCAAGAGCGGTAGTAGAATCTAATCCACCACTAAATAAAACTAATGCTTTCATTAATTAAATACCTCAACTGTAATATTTCCAATTTTTGAAATAGTAGTAGTAACACTACGTTTTTTAACACCTCTTGCAGTTACGCATGAGTGACATCCTTTTATTCTTACAATGATATCTTCTGATTTAGTTATTTCTTTAACTATATATAAGATATCACTTCCAATACGTTCTTGTAATTGTAATCTTTTTGATACCATATCTGCAATTCTTGCAAGCTTAGATAATCCAATTACTCTATCTTTAGGAACATATGCTATATCAACTGTCATATCATACATTAAAGCTAAATGGTGTTCACAATGAGAGAAAATGTCAATATCTTTCATAATAACAATATTAGAAGAACCCAAAACATAATCTCTTTCGAATGTTTTATCAAACATTTTTATAATTTCATCATTTGTATAATTCATTCCTTCAAATTGTTCTAAATACATTTCAGCTGCTCTTTTAGGTGTATCAATTAATCCTTCTCTATTAGGGTCATCACCTAAAGCTAAAATAATTTCTTTAAAAGCTTTTTCTAATCTTTCTTTATCTACCATTTTAAACACCTCTTTTATTTGGGTCCCAAATAATTTTATGGATTTGTAGGCAAAATTTAACATCATTTAGGTTGTTTTCTATTAAGAAATTAACAATATCTTCTAATTTAATAAGACCAAATACAGGACTTATTAAACAATTAGTTTTGTTAATTAAATCATATTTAATCATAATTTCTTTTGCCTTATTTAGGTCACCCATGCTACCACATACAAATTTCACAGAATCCTTTTTAGTTATATATTTATAATTTGAAACATCCATCTTAGATTCCATTAAAGATGTAGGTAATTTATAATCAAGAGTAAAAGAAACATTAGGATTTAAGAAATCCTTTATATTAATACTACCATTTGTTTCAATTTCTACTCTATATCCTAAATCAGTTAATTTATTTATTAATACATTAATATCTTCTTGTATTAATGGCTCTCCACCTGTAAGCGTAATATTTTTAATATTTTTAGATTTTACATATTTAATAATTTCATCTATTGATTCATCATTATATTTAGGATCAATAAAAGAATATTTAGTATCACAATATGAGCATCTTAAATTACAATTTGCAAATCTAATAAATACTGCAAGCTCACCTTGACGTAAGCCTTCACCATTAATTGATACAAATTTTTCAATTACTCGCATACATACCTCGCACAATTTGTTGGAGTCTCATATACTAAAACTTCATATACATTATATTTTTGGTTTAATTTATTGAAGAAGTACTTACTGAAATTTTCAGCAGTAGTTCTAAAATCAACGATTCTAATTAAGAATTGTTTTTGTAATAAAGATAATAAATTAGGATCTAAAGAATTCTTTTCAACAATAAATGTATGATCAAAATAATCACATTCCTTTTTTAGGTCATCCTTTAAAATGCCAAAATCAACAACCATTCCATTTTTTTCTTCACCCTTGATGCTTAAAACAATTTTCCATCTATGACCATGAATGTTTTTACATTTACCTTCATAATTAGTTAAAAAGTGAGCTGCATCAAATGATGCTTCAGTAGTTAGTATCATAATTACCTCCAAAAAAATAAAAAGATGGAGATAAAAATCTCCATCATTAAAAACTAAATTAATGCCCTAGTTTTATTTATAGACAGGATGGTACAAGCGAACTGTCTTATTTATATCCTTAAATATTTTACCATTAATTATATTAATGTCAAGGTTATTCACCCTTGAATTCTTTTTTGTATTGATACATTTTATCATCAGCTCTTTTAAATACCTGAGCTAAAGAAGTATCAGTTTTTTTATCAAAATCAGACATACCAATAGCTAGGGTAACTCTACCTAATTTTTTATTTTGATGATTTTCTTTATTTAATCTTTCTAATAAGAAATCTCTAATATAGAATTCACTATTATCAATTATAATTGCGAATTCGTCACCACCAATTCTAAAGACAGAACTATTTTTAAAATGCTTTTGTAATAGATTAGCACCATCTTTGATGTATTCATCGCCAGCTTCATGGCCTAGCGTATCATTTACAAGCTTTAAATTATTTAAGTCACATACAATAATAGAAAAATCATCTAATGTGCCATTTTCAATATTTTTATTAATTTTTCTTTCTAATTCGTTATATGAATATTTATTTAGCTTACCTGTTAATCCATCTGTTCTAGCAATGATTTTTTCAGCATTTAATTTTTCAGAATATTCCTGTTCCTTTCTCATTTGATCATCAATATTTGATACTGCAAATAAAACGTGAGAAGAATCATTTGTCATTGTAAGTGATGTTAATTGTACATAAACTGCAACATTATCAATTATTTGTTGGTATGTTAATTTTAAAGTTTTACCATTAGAGATATCCTTTAATAATTTTTCTTTATTTAATAATGCATTAATAAATTTTTCTTGGTCTTCTTCAACTAAATAAATCTTAGCGTTCTTTCTAGAATCAGCGAAGAAGTCACTACCCCTATCAGTTTCTGTTAGAGTTTGATTTTCTGTATCAATGCTATATCTTATATAAGAACCATCTGACATGTCTACATAATATAATAAAAAGTAATTTCTAACTAATGCTAAAGCAATATTTGTATAAGTAGCATTTTCTTGAATTGCTTTTTTATATTCAATTTCTTTTTTTGCTTGTTCATCTATATTAGTTACACCAATTATTATATTAGTATCATCATTAGTTAGCTTTAAAGCTTTTAGACAAACATATCTTGGAACTTTATTAATCACTAATCTATAAACTAATTCATAAGCTTTACCATTTTTTGTTTTTTCTATAACTTTAGTCTTATTAAAATTATTAAGCATGTATTCTTTATCTTCTGGGTAGATTACTTTTTCAATGTTATGCCTAACATCATTAAAAAAATCATGACCATTTTCTTGAATATTTAATGATTTATAATCATCACTAGAAGAATATCCTACATATTCTCCTGTTTCCATATTTACATAATACATAGTAAAATAATTTTTAGCTAAAGCTCTAGAAATTTTTAAATTAATATCTTGTATATAATTGAAATCAACTTCATTTTTTTCTAATATTTGCATATCAAGTTTTGAAATTACATAACATATTTTATCTAATGATTTAAAAAAATCATCAGATTTAATGATGTCTTCTATATCTTTTAGCTTTTTTTGTTTAGCTAAAGATAATAGTTTGTCTCTAAAAATAGTTACATCACTCATAAATATGTCCTCCCTTACTGTTAAATTTTAAATAAAAGACTTGTTTATATATCATTATACCATATTAATTAAAAAATAAATAGTATCACTTTATTATATATTGTGCTAATATATTAAAAAAATTGTGGGAATATATAGCAATTAAGCGCTTTACAATGCTTAATTAATTGACTTTTAATTACTAAATAATTAAAATTATATTGTTTAGGAAGAAGGTTTTATGGTGCATCAAAAACTAAAAGAAAAATTATTTATATATGTATTTATGGTTCTTTTATTTTTAGTAATTGATTGTATAATAAACGCTATTATTTATAATCAGTTTTTTGTAAAATATGGTTTTTTAGAAATAGCTTCAGTAATGATTTTATTTTCTCCATTATTTTTATTTAAGAGTCATAAGTTTTCTATAATTTATTCAAGTATTATATTTGCGGTTGTAATTATAGTAATGGTTATTAATTTACTATTAAATTATGCCTCTGGTGATGTTTTTTCAATTAGATATTTATTCTTATTTGGAGAAGCAGCCCAAGTAATGAGTATGCAATTTATTAATTTCTGGTATATAGGTATTGCAGCATTATTAGTATCTATTTTAGTTTTATATTTCATCTTAGTTTATAGGTTATTTAAATTCCATTTCAAAAAGGATGAAACTAAAAAGAGATATTATCCTTTAGGCTTATCTATTTTTGTCATGATAATTGGTGTATCTGTATTATTTAGAGTTATCGGTTTAAATATGGTTAAATCTGATAATAAAAATAAAGAAATATATCAAGGCTTATCAGGAAATGAAATTTTAGAAGTATCATCATCTACATTAAAGCGTGGAGCTATTAAGGATTATGGTTTCTTTACATATATTGCTGCCGAATTAACATCAATGAATGTATCAGCTAAAGAAAAAGAAGAGGTTAAAAATTATTTTTCAACAGGTAAAATTGTAAATGAAGAAAAATCAAGTGATTATTCAGGCATTTGTAAAGATATGAATGTTGTTGAAATAATGATTGAAACAGGTGTTGATTTTATGATTAATGAGACATTAACACCAAATTTATATAAGCTTAAAAATGATGGAATTGATTTTACTAATAATTATAGTAAAAATAAAACAAATATTTCTGAAACTATAGGTATTGTGGGAAGCGTTGCAAAGCCTGGTACAACTAAGGATTATAATCATAACGCAAGCTTACCTAAGGTTTTATTAAATATGGGATATGAAACAAGCTATTTCCATAATAATTCAGGTTCATTCTATGATAGAAAGAATATGAATAAAACAATGGGATTTGAAAATTCATATTTTAAAGAAGATATAGATCCAAAAGAAATTCATAATTTCATTCAAGGTGATTATCCACTAGATTCATATTATATGAATGGCCTAAAGTCAGGTAATATGAATGTATTATCTGATAGATTAAATGATATTGATGGAATAATAAATAAAATAATACCAGAAGGAGATAAGAAATTCTATTCATTCTGGACTACAATGTCAACTCATGGTCCTTATAATACATCAAAGAGAAATATGAAATATTATGAGGATTTAGGATATGTAAAAAAGATAAAAGAAGCAGAATCTAATGGTCTTTGGACAAATATTTGTGCAAATTGTAATACAAATTATCAAAATCAAATCATAAGTTTACAATCTGAGTTTATGGATTTCGATTTAGCACTTGGTACTATGATTGAAAGATTAAAAGAATTAGGCAAATTTGAGAATACATTATTTGTATTATTTGGAGATCATGAAACATATTATATGTCAAATAATGAACAACCATTAAAATATGCAGTATATGATACATTAAACCCAAGAGATTCAAGATTATTTGAAACTACATTAATATTTTATAATCCTAAATTAAATCAAAAATATGAAGAAATTAATCATAATACTATATATGATAAATTTTCATCACCATATGTAATTGTTCCAACTATTTTAGATATTATGGGTGTTAAATATAATGAAAATCATTATGTATCTAAATCAGCATTTTTAGTTGAAAATGAATTAGAAAATATATTCTATTCACATGAATTACAATCAATATTTACTGATAAATTATATGCAACTACAATTGGTGAATATGCATATGAAAATAACATAACTGATGAATATAAAGATGAATTTTATAATTATTCAAATTACATTGCAAAAAGAATAAAATTATTCAATAGATTTTATGAGAAAAAGCTTTATAGCTATGTAGAATAATAAAAAGCCCTGAATTTTTAATCAGGGTCTTTTTCATGTCTTGAAAAAGCTAAAAATTAGATATATAATATCATTATATTATTGTCGCTACTAATTTAATAATTTAGTGGTAATTTTAGGAGGATTTTTTGTATGGCTAAAAAATATGTTTATCATTTTGAAGAAGCCTATGGCTTAGGTAAAGAATTACTAGGAGGAAAGGGAGCCGGATTGGCTGAAATGACTCATATAGGAGTACCTATTCCACAAGGCTTTACTATTACAACTGAAGCATGTAAATTATATTATGATTCAAATAGAGAGCTACCTGAATTTTTAATTAAGGATGTATATGAAGCAATTAAAGAGGTAGAAAAGAAAACAGGAAAGAAATTTGGCGGAGATAAAAATCCACTTTTAGTATCTGTAAGAAGTGGTGCAAGAGTTTCAATGCCTGGTATGATGGATACAATCTTAAATTTAGGTTTAAATGATAAGACTGTTGAAGTTTTAGCTCGTGAAACTAATAATGAAAGATTCGCATATGATTCATATAGAAGATTTGTATTAATGTTTACAAATATCGCTAAGGGTCATCCAAGAGATGATATGGATAAAATGCTTGATGACTTAAAGAAATCTAAGGGCTATAAATTAGATACTGAAGTTAAGGCAGACGAATTAAAGGAATTAGTTAAGAAATATAAAGAATATTATAAAAAGACATTTAAAGAAGAATTCCCAACTGATCCTTATATGCAATTAGTTGAAGCTATTAAGGCAGTATTTAGATCTTGGGATAACGAAAGAGCTAATGTTTATCGTATGATGAATAATATCCCATATGATTGGGGTACAGCTGTAAATGTACAATCAATGGCATTTGGTAATAAGGGTGAAACATCAGGTACAGGTGTTGCCTTCTCAAGAAACCCAGCTACAGGCGAAAATAAGGTTTCTGCAGAATATTTACCTAACGCTCAAGGTGAGGATGTTGTTGCAGGTATAAGAACACCACTTCATATTGAAGAATTAGAAAAGAGAATGCCAGATGTTTATAAGCAATTTATGCAAACAATTAAATTAATGGAAAACCATTATAGAGATATGCAAGATATGGAATTTACTGTTGAAGATGGTAAATTATATTTCTTACAAACAAGAAATGGTAAACGTACTCCTAAGGCATCATTAAAGATTGCCCTAGATTTAATTGATGAGGGCTTAATTGATGAAAAGGAAGCTATTTTAAGAATAGATCCTCAAAGCTTTGATATGATTTTATTACCTGATTTTGAAAAGGATGACCTTTCAAAGCATGAAGCTATTGCTAAAGGTATTGCAGCAGGTCCTGGTGCAGGTACTGGTAAATTAGCATTCACTGCAGCTGAGGCTGAAGAAAGACATAAAAAAGGTGAAAAGGTTGTTTTAGTCAGAGCTGAAACATCACCTGAAGATATTGTTGGTATGGTATCAAGTGAAGCTATATTAACAATGAGAGGTGGACAAACATCACATGCTGCCGTAGTTGCTCGTGGTATGGGTAAGTGCTGTGTTTGTGGATGTAGTGAAGCTATAATCGATGAAGAAGCAAGAACTGTAACTATCGCAGGAAAAGTTTATACTGATAAAGATACTTTCTCTATTGATGGTTCAACAGGTAAGGTATATTTAGGTGCTATTAAGACTGTATCACCTGATTTAACTAGTGGTGATTTCGCTAGATTTATGAAGATGGTAGATGAAAATAGATATCTAAAGGTTAGAACAAATGCTGATAACCCAAGAGATACAAAACAAGCATTATTATTTGGTGCTGAAGGTATTGGATTATGTCGTACAGAGCATATGTTCTTTGATAAAGATAGAATCTTCTCAATGAGAAAGATGATTTTAGCTGATACAAAGGCTGAAAGAGTTGCAGCATTAAATGAACTAGAGCCAATGCAACAAAAGGATTTCGAAGAATTATATGAAATTATGGCAGGAAGAAATGTAAATGTTCGTTTACTTGACCCACCTCTACATGAATTCTTACCAAAAGAAGATAATTTAATTGAAGAATTAGCTAAGGCTACAAATAAGAGTGTACAACAAGTTAAAGACAAGATTAAAGACCTACATGAATCTAACCCAATGATGGGTCACAGAGGATGTAGACTTGCAGTAACATATCCTGAAATTTGTGAAATGCAAACAACAGCTATTATTAAAGCTGCAATTAATACAATCAAAAAGGGTATCAATGTTGAACCAGAAATCATGGTACCACTTGTACTTGAAGTTAAAGAATTAAGATTCGTTAAAAATATTATTTGTGCTACAGCTGATAAATTAATTAAAGAAGCAAATGTTAAAATGACATATCATGTAGGTACAATGATTGAAATTCCACGTGCTGCATTATTATCTGATGAAATTGCAAAAGAAGCAGAGTTCTTCTCATTTGGTACAAATGACTTAACACAAATGACATTTGGCTTCTCACGTGATGATGCTCAAAAATTCTTACCTTCATATTATGAAACTAAGATTTTAGAATTCAACCCATTCA
>CAMOUB010000058.1 GCA_946626345.1 uncultured Caryophanales bacterium
AAGCTACTATTTGACAGATATTAACATCATTTTTACTTGAATAATTCTTTAATGCATTCATATAAATCTCCTTTATATTATTGATTAAATCTTAATTAAAAATTATTTTCAATATTATTCTTAAAAATATTTTTATTAGCTTTAATAAAAAAAGACCTATTGCTAGGTCTAATCTTTCGCTACTTTTTGTGTAACTTTATTGCTAAAAGGTTTGTCTTACGACAAATGTCTAACGCCATAGCTCGATAGCACAAAAATGACGCGGTAGGCTAGCGGAATTTTTGTTACCTCGCATCACTAATTATACCGTAAATAATATAATTTGTAAGCTACTAAATTAAAGTAATTGACTATACCATTTAGGATTATATGCTTTTGCAATTACTTAATACCAAAGATAGAAAATAATTGAATAATATGATACAATTAAAACATAGGAAAGTTGGAAATAATTATGAAATATAAATTATATTTATTACAACTTAATATCAATTTTTAGGTCTTATTGTAGAAATACAGTAAGGCCTTTTCTTTTGAGAAAAATAGGAGGAATTTAATATGATAAATGATGAAAAGAAATATGAATTGATAAAATTTAAAGATGGAGAATTCTCACTAGATGTAAATGTATCACCTAATGAAGATACTGTATGGTTAACAGCCAACGAAATAGCATTATTATTTGAAAGAGATCCCAAAACAATTAGAAAACACATCAATAATGTTTTTGAAGAAAATGAAGTTGATATTAATAGCAACACGCAAAAAATGCGTATTGCTAGAGTTGACCAAAGGGTAACATTCTATTCTTTAGATGTGATAATATCAGTTGGCTATCGTGTAAAATCTAAACGCGGTGTATTATTTAGACAATGGGCTAATTCCATACTAAGACAGTATTTATTAAATGGTCATGTTATTAATGAGGAAAGATGCTTATCTTGTGCATCCAATATTATTTCACTTCAAAATGACATTAAGCACATAGAATCTAAAATTAAAGTGATTGAAGATAAAGTAAACTTAGAAAACTCTAAAATCTTTTATCAAGGAGAAATATTAGATGCATATACATTTATAAGAAAATTATTCTTCTTAGCTAAATATGAAATAATAATTGTAGATTATTATGCAGATAAATTTCTATTGTCTATGCTTAAAGACATTAAAACAAATATAACTATTATTACTTCTACTTCATCTTACTTAAATAAAGAAAGAATACCTACTAATATTAAGATAATTACTACCGAAGATATTCACGGTAGATATTTATTCATTGATGATATTGGATATATAATAGATAATTCTTTCAATAATATTGGGAAGAAAAGATTGTTAATGATGAAATTAGAAGATACAAAAGAAAGAATTTTAAAAGATATAATATAAAAGAAAAAAGACCTATTGCTAGGTCTAATCTTTCGCTACTTTTTGTGTAACTTTATTGCTAAAAGGTTTGTCTTACGACAAATACTATTTTTTAGAACTGGCAGGAATAGCTGGATTCGAACCAGCGCGTGAGGGAGTCAAAGTCCCTTGCCTTACCGCTTGGCTATATTCCTATGTGTCAGCATTGATTAGTATACTAGAATATTAAAAATTTTTCAAGTATAATTTTACTTTTTTTTATTTATTTGAATTTTTAAAAGCCTAGAATCTTGAATCTAGGCTTTTAATCTATTGTTTTTTATATTCTTTTACTAAATTATTAGCATCTAATACAAATTTATCTAAATCATCCCAACAATCTAAGTGAGCACCTGCTGCCTTAGGGTGACCACCACCACCATATTTTTCAGCTAATAAATTAATTACAGGTCCTCTACTTCTAAGTCTTATTCTTATCTCGTTTGGATATTCAATGAACATTGCCCATACAGGACAACCTTCAATTGTTGATATAGCTGATACCATGCTTGCTGCTGTTTCATCAGATACTCCAAATTTTTCTATAACATCTCTTGTCATTTTTATATATGCAAAACCATCCTTTGACATTATAAAATTAGATAAGCAATATCCTCTTAATTTTAATGATTCTAAAGTTTCAACAGATAAATTATTATCTACATATGATAGGTCAACCCCATGGTCTAATAATATTGCAGCATAATTAAATGTTTTTGATGTAACACAGTCGTATTTAAATCTTCCTGTATCTGTAGAGATACCTACATATAATGCAGTTGCGGCATTAGCTGACATTTTTAATATATCTTTATATTGTAAATAAAAATCTATAATGATTTGAGCACAAGCTGCAGCCTTATCATCAACTATTGCATAATCTCCATATTCATCTACTACAACATGGTGATCAATTTTAATTACAAAATTACATTTATTAAATCTATTATCTGATATTCTTTCTGCTGTTGCAGAATCAACACATATTGCAAGTGATCCTTCTAATAATTCATCAGCTACAAATGAAGGACTACCAATAAATGATACATAATCACTTGATTCTCCTGATATATATATTTCTTTTTCAGGGAAGCTATCTTTTAATATATAATAAAGTCCATATTGGCTACCAATACAATCTCCATCTGGTCTTTGATGACCAAAGATAATTATTCTATTATATTTTTTAATATACTTTAATAATTCTTTCATATAGCCCTCCTTAAGCTCTTGGATAATCTTTTTCTAATTCAATTAAATACCACTCTGTTAAATCTTTATCTGTTGGATTTTCAATTGTTCCTTTATACCAAGATTTAGCACCTTTAAACACATGATTTTTATACCAAGTAGTTTCGGTATATTTATAATTCTTTTCTTCATCATAATTAATTTCAAAGCCTTCTAATTTATAATTAGTAGTTGCACCTAAGCCTTGAACACCAACATTTGTTCCATCTAAATCAAAACATAACGTACCATTTGTACCATTAAAATATAAATTGTCTGTAAAATATAGCATTGTAGCAACTGCACGAGGGAATGGGTGATCAGATTCCGCTATTGCTGAGCTTACAAAGCAATAATCAGGATTTAGTAAGCTTAATAGCGCCATTCTATTTCCACCATTTGTTGATGTAGCACCACTTTTTTTATTATTTGCACTACCTACATCTGTTCCATGATGACATGCTTTATAAATAACTGTATCTTCTTTTTTAACATCCTTTAAAGATGTTTCGCTAGCATGCTCAATTAATGTTTTTTCACCAGTATCCTCTAGGTCTCCTGCACAAAATAATTTTGTGCTTTTATATGTTATTAATGTGGCAACACTATATTCATTAAATGGTATATCACCTATTAAATCTGTATCTTTTGTAGCATAATTAAATGTATCTAAAATTTCAACAGATAAATCATCAAAATTAATTGTATTTTCTAAGCCATCAACATGTTTTACAGCCTCATAAGCTGGATAATATTTTGTGCCTTTTGCGATATATGATTTTCTTATAGAATCGTAATTCTTATACATTGGATTATTACTTCTTGTATGACCAAAATCAATAATATTTGATATAGTTGAAACATTATCTAACGCTCTAATTCCATTATTAGTTATTCCACCTAAATGGTCTGCATGACAGTGAGTTACAATTAATAAATCTAAATTTTTATCACTAGATATATTAGTATCAACAAAATTTCTTACGAATTCTCCATCACCATAATTACCAGAATCTATTAAAATATCATAATCCTTATATTTAATAAATAAAGCATCACCATATTCATCTCTCATTTCAATTGAATAGATTTGAACATCGCCATTAACTGTAACAGGTACTGAACTAGATCCTGAATTAGTTTCTGAGCTAGATTCTACAATAGATTCTGAATTAGTTTCTGAACTAGATTCTACAGTAGAACCTGAGTTAGATTTTTTAGTTAAAGCACCACTAAAATATAAATATGCTACTATACCTGCTGCAATAATTATTATTCCAATAACAATTACAATAAACAAAACCGGATTTTTCTTTGCTACTTTTTTAGCGGTATTATATGCCTTTTTCTTTTGTCTTTTTGTTGCCATATTCTCACCATAGTAATTTTATCATAAATGATAAAAATAAAGAAGAGTTCGAAAACTCTTCTTAGATATTTTTTACATTTGTGGGAGAACTCCTACTGTTCTTAAAATTAAATATGTTAAATATAAAACATAAATAGCAATAAATACAATACCCATCTTTCTATTTAGCTTTTTAGTTAAAGCAAAACCAAATAATAATATAGTTATAGACATCATTACTATTAAATCAACTACAATTTGATTTCCTGTTGATAATGGGTTAACTGTAGCAGAAATACCTAAAACAAATAAGATATTAAAAATATTTGAACCAATTACATTACCAAGTGCAATATCATTTTCACCTTTTTTAGCTGCAACTACAGATGTTACAAGTTCAGGAAGTGATGTACCTACTGCAACAATAGTTAAACCAACTAATGATTCAGCTAAATCATGGTTAATACCCATAGCTGTTGCGCCTGTTACTGCAAGTCCTTTTGCACCAAAAACAACAAATTCTCCACCTGCTGCTATACCTACTGCACCTAATATTACAAATAATATAGCCTTCCACATTTTCATATCTTTAATCTCATCAGGATTAGTTTCTAAAGGATGACGTTTTGCATCAATTACTAAGAATGTAATATATACAATACTCAATATTACAAATATAATACCCATCCATCTAGTTATTTCATATGTACCTGCAATAGCACCACTAATTAATACAAATAATACTAATAATAAAGATACACCAAGTAAAATTGGGAATTCTTTTTTTAAGCTACTCTTTTTAACAATTATAGGAGTAAATATTATAGATAATCCTAATACTAATACAATATTTGCTATATTAGAACCTACAACATTACCAATAGCAACATTTGCATTTCCACCACCATTTAAGCAAGCTATTGAATCAGATACTGATACTGCAAGCTCAGGAAGTGATGTTCCCATTGCTACTACTGTTAAACCTATAATCATAGGTGCTATATGCATCTTTTTTGCAATTGATGAAGCTGAACCTACAAATAGGTCACAAAATTTTACCAAGAATACTACTCCAACTATCATAAATGCTAATAAAACAATTATTTTTGGAGCTATATGCCAGGAGTCATAAAATTCTGGAATCATAAAATATACCTCTTTCCTTATTTGTAAAAAAAGAGACTCCTACCAAATGGTAAAAGTCTCGAATTTTGATTTATGTACGAGTATATAAATATACTGGGTATGGCGACACATAATCCTGAATATCAGGTTTCTACTCCCTTTTAAATGGAATCTATTAATTTACAAAAGAATAATAACATAAAAATTATTTTTATGCAATAAATCCAATAAAATTAATTATTAATGGGATTATATATAATACTATAGCTAATAATAAACCACCTATTAATACAACATAAACTGATATCTTTTTAATTCTTTCATTATCAAATATAATTTGTAATTTCTTTAAATCATTTAATACATAATATGATATTAATAATCCAAATCCGATTAAGGCAATAAACGCGCCAGGAATTAATCCTTCTTTTTCAAATGAAATATCAATAATATTATTACCTTTTTCTAATTTGATTGCGCTAAATCCATCAAATACTCTAATTACTTCTGCATTTTTATTATTAATCTTTGCTTTAATATTTTTACTATATGCTATAGGCAAAAACATATATTCATCAGCTTCTGCTTCATAGCTACCTTTAAAATGATTATTAACATATTTAATATCTGCAGATTTTATATCATTAAATGTATTTTCATATTTAACTATATCTAATCCAAATAAATTAAATGATGATGCATTTATTGATTTATTAATAATTATATCAACCTTTAAATGCTTATTTTCATATTCTCCTAAATCAACAAAGCCATTATATGCTTTAGAAGGATATCCTGATCTTTTAGTTCTATTATTTACTTTAATAGTAATTTTATTATTAATACTTTGACTTAAATCGTTTGTATATTTATCAAATGCTTCAAAATATAATCTTGTTTTATTTGTAATATTAATATCATATCTAATGATACCAGTATTATCTGTATTTTCTAATTTAAATTTAATATTAGAATCAGTATTATCAATAACATTTTCTAATGATGAATAATTATATGTATTAAATAAATTATTATCATTAAACATTGCTTCATATATTTGATTATTAATATCTACTCTATTTCCACTTAAATTCTTATATTTAGATAAATTTGATTTAGTTGTTAATCCTAAAGGATATACCTTATTTTCAGATATATGATAATGTTCACTACTAAATATATTTCCTTTACTAATAGTATATTTATTTATTAATAATGAATCTGAAAATAAGCTTCCACCATAATTTCCTACTTCCATCCAATATGATGAATAGCCTAGCTTCTTTAATCCATCCATATAACCTTTTGGAGTTAAAGATGTATAATGACCAAAGCTATTATAACCCATAGCTCCTATATCATTTACATTTTCTATTTTATAATCAGATTTAACATTATAATATGAATCATCATCTATCATATTAGAAACTGAATAATAATCTTTATATGTATCTTGTGTATGGGATGGAGTTACCATATATACTCTAAATGAGAATATGGCTTCTAATATAGAAAATGATAACAAAGTAATTCCTATATTATATTTAGGCATTACTTTAAATTCACGTAATAAGCTTAATATAGTTATGAATATTAAAATGATAAAATAATATTTTAATAACGCAATAAATGAATTATTATCTCCCCATAATGTCCTTGCATATCTATTGATTATATCCATATTTTCTTCTAAATAAATATTTAAAAACATAAATGAGAAGAAAATAATTAGTGATGCAATAATTATACCTAGTACAAATTCCAATTTATTTTCTTTTATGACATATTTATCTCTTTCCTTAAAAGATAAGGCAACAATATCTAGCATTAAAAATATATTAATGAAAGCAAATCTAGATGGGAAGCCCTGATATGAACCATAATGCCACATTTTATTAATTGGTTCTATAAATAAAGGTATTGTTAATAATATTATCAATATTAATCTAATTATTTTTTCTTTACTATATTTTTTACTTATAGAAAGTGGTATTAATATAGAAACTCCTAAAACTAAAGGAACAGATGTTTCATAATATGAAATAAATGATTGTTGTTCTAATGATTCAATAACTGATATAGTTCTACTAGATTCTTTATAATCTATAAGTGAAGGTATTATAGTGATCATTGATAATAATAGGGCTATAAATGATGCAAATATGAATTTAAAGCAAATATCTTTTATAATCTCTTCTTTTCTTCTAAATAATACTGTAAGTGAGAAATAGAATATTACATAAAAGATAGCCATTATACCAATATAATAATTAATACATACAATTAGTGTAGAAAAGATTATATATGGCAACATCTTTTTTCTTTCAATTAATAAATCTACTCCAAGCATTAAAAGTGGGAATAGATATATCATATCAAGCCATGTTAGTGTTTGAAAATACATCATTACATAGCCAGAGAATGAATAAAATATTGATAATGCTAAAATAATAATTGGATTTAAATTAGGATATTTCCATTTTAAATATATACTAACCGTTAATGAAGATGTAATAATCTTTAGCATTATTAATACATTAGCAAATGCTTGCATATCTGCTTTATTTACAAATACTACTAAAAATGAAAATGGTGATGCAATATAGAAGAAAAAAACTCCAAAATATGACATACCACCAGCTGATAAATTACCATTTAGGCTAAATTTACCCTCTAATATATCCTTAAATTGATTCAACAAAGGAATACCTTGCTGATTAAGATCACACCATGATACTGCGTTTTTACCAATTGGTGCAATATTATTTGCAGCAGCAAGAATCAAAAATAGGATAGTTGCCAATATAGGAGCAAACAAATAGATATATTTATTTATTATATTACCTGTTTTATTAATAAATAATTTCATCATAAACATCCTCATAATTATAATATAATTATAATAAATGAGTTTAAATTATTCAATAAAAATGGCTGTGAAAGCATTTTAAAATTAATGCCTCACAGCCATTTTTTATTTCTTTATTAGAACTTCTACTTCTGCAGGTAATACAAATGCAGAATTACCATAAGCTATTTCTGTTGTAGTGATAGATACATAATTTTTACCACCACTTTCAAGTGTAGCTTTTGATTCTATATATTTAAGTTTTTTATCTTCAAATTTAAGCTCTACATCCAATTTTTGTTTAACAGTTACATCACCTGTAACTAGGTTTGCCTCAAAATCAGATACTTTATATGATTTTGTTTTTTCATCATATTTTAAAGATGAATATATCTCACCTAGATGTGCTGATGGAATTACTTTTTCATAAGGAACTCCTGTTGTTGTTTCAATATATGCATTATCAGGACCTAATTCAAATTGTCTTTCATTTTCACCATCTAAAACACAATAATATAATTGATCTTCTTTATTTGTTCCAATAGTTGTTGAAGTGAAAAGCTTAACATTATTTCCATCTTTTTCGATTTTTATTTCCATAGATAATTTTTCAGTCTTCTTTTCATCGTTATAACAAAATGCATGAATTGTAACATCATCTTCTTTTAGATATTCAATTGCCTTGTTATATGAAGAAGCATCAATTTTATATTTAAAATCATCTTCTACTACAGTGCTAGTTTTTGTATTATCACCACTACCTTGGTTATCACCATTATTAATGGTAACATTACAAGATGTTAATGCAAAAACAGAAGCAACACCTAAAACACCTACTAATTTTAATAAATTTTTTTTCATTTTATACTCCCCTCGTATAATATGATATTATTTTTTATTATAACATATAATTAATAAATTACAGTATTATCTAATTTCTTCTTTTTAAAATATTTATTAATTTTATAAATATCAATACAAATAAACGCTGTTAATATAATAGATGATATTGTAATCATAGTTATCCTTGCAGCATCAGTTTTTAATGTATTTAAGAATACAAACATTAATACGTAGAATGCTAATCTACTTATTCTTGATATAACTATAATCAAAATAGTTAAATATTTATTTCCATTTATATATGTTTTATTAATTAATTTTATGCCTAATATAAATACATTTATAGTTATGAATATTGAAACTAATGTATGCATAAAAGATTCCCATCTAATAATTAATAATGAATCCTCTTATAATTA
>CAMOUB010000059.1 GCA_946626345.1 uncultured Caryophanales bacterium
CTTTTTTACGACCACGACGTTGATTGTCACGGCTTCTCTTTTCAGTATTTTGCATGATATTTTCTCCTTTCAAATATTAGAATGGCATATCTTCATCATCAACATTAACATTGAAACTCTTTGGAGTACCATTGTCATTTGATTGATTTCCATATGCTGGTTGTTGTGGCTGTCCATATGATGGATTGTTATATCCTTGATATGGATTATTTTGTGGTTGTTGGAAATTGCCTGCTGGTTGTTGATAACCTTGTTGTGGTTGATTAGGATCTCTTGGAGTTAAATTCTCAACAGCTTCAACTACAACCTCAGTTACATAATGAGTTTGTCCTGCTTGATCTTGATAAGATCTAGTTTGGATTCTACCAGTTATTGCTAGCATATTTCCTTTTTTAACATAGCGTGACATAAAGTCAGCTTGTTGTCCCCAAGCAACGCATGAAATAAAGAATGCTTGCCTGCTTCCGTTTGCATCTCTTTGTGTACTATCAACTGCTAATGTAAATAATAAATTAGCTGTACCATTTGATGTATAACGGATTTCTGGGTCTTTAGTAATTCTTCCTGTTAATAAAACTTTATTCATGAATCATTACCTCCATTAATAATTATTCGCCATCTTTTACAACGATATGACGAATAATCTTTTCGCTATATCCAGCGATACGATTGAATTCATTTACAGCTTCTACAGGAGCTTCTACTAACATCCAAACATAATAACCTTTTTTGTTATGTTCAATTTCGTATGCTAGTTCTCTAAAGCCCCATTCTTTTGCCTCTAAAACCTTTGCACCATTTGAAGTGAAAATGTTGCTTGCTGCTTCAACTTCAGCTTTGATAGCGTCAGCATCAAGATTAGAACGTAGAATGTACATTACCTCATACTTTTTCATTTGTGTTAACCTCCTTTTGGACTTCCGGCTTAACATAGTTAAGTTAAGCAAGGGCATTTACTCGAAATGCTTTATTATTGTATCATAATAATTTGTATTATGCAAGAAATAAATTTAAGATTACTCACTCTCAACAAATGAGTGATCATAATTGATAATTACAACATATCTATTATTAGTCTTTTGATATAGGTAATCTTCTATTATTGTTTCTAATTCTTTTTCAGTAAACCTGAAATCAAAATTTACAACTATATCAAAAATAACAGTTGAAATATTCTTTTTAACTAATCTTAAATCATGGAAATTTAATTTATCATCTATTTGCTTTAACCTTTCATCTACTATTTCTTTTATCATATCTATTTCAGGATTACCTATTATTACAGGATCCATATGAATAGTTAATATAACATTAAATTTTTCTTTTACAGATGTTTCTATTTCATCAATCTTATCATGTATTTCTACTACATTTCCTCTAGAATCAACTTCTACATGTATTGTCATATAGCACTTTGTAGGACCATACATATGACACATTATATCATGTGTGCCTAATACAACATCAAAAGACTTAATATATTCATTTATTTGTTTTACATAATCATTTGATACAGGAACACCTATTAATGGATCTATTTCATCTTTAACAAGCTTAATACCTGATACAATAACAAATAATGATACTAATACACCTAATATACCATCAATTGAAAATGGTACATCTATTTTTACAATAGATAATATTAGTATTATAACAGTACCAATTAATACTGCACCTGTAGATATACAATCATTTAATGAATCAGCTGCAGCAGCCTTTAGGGCAGGTGATGAAATAATTTTTGCGATACTTCTATAACAAATGCATTGTAATACCTTTAATATAATCGCAAATACTAATATACCAATAGATATATATGTAACTATATAATCAATATCTTCTACTTTATAATTAATAATTTTCAGTATTGATGTAAATCCTAAAATACCGCCAATGAATATAATAAATACAGATACAATTAATCCTGTTATATATTCAATTCTTTCATGACCATAAGGATGCTCTTTATCAGCAGGTCTACTAGCTATATGAAAGCCTACAAGTGTTGCAATACTTGTTGCCATATCAGATAAGTTATTAATAGAATCTGCAATAATAGATACACTAAAAGATATAATTCCTATAATCATTTTAATTAAAAATAAAAGGAAATTAGAAAATATACCTATTAAAGCAGCAAGCTTTCCATGGTCAGCCCTTACTTTTTCATCATTTGTATTATTATAATTTTTAATAAATAATTTCCTTAAAAAATTAATCATAATAATATCCTCTATATTTTAAATAAATTTTTAGCATTTTCTTCAGTGATTCTTTCTATATCAGAAACACTCATTTCTCTTATTTTAGCAATCTCTTCACATACATATTTAACATATGAAGATTCATTTCTTTTACCTCTAAATGGAGTAGGTGCTAAAAAAGGACAATCTGTTTCAATTAATAATCTATCTAAAGGTATTCCTTTAGCAACTAATTTAGGCTCCTTAGCATTTTTAAATGTTACAGGTCCACCTAAAGATATATAAAAGCCTAGCTTTATAAATTCTTTAGCCATTTCATATGAACCACTATAGCAATGCATTACACCTCTTAAGCCTTTATAATCCTTTAATATATCATATGTATCTTTAGTTGCATCTCTCATATGAATAATAATAGGTAGGTCTAATTCAAGTGCAAGCTCACATTGAAGCCTTAATAATTTCTTTTGTTCTTCTTTATATGTTATATCCCAATAATAATCTAAGCCACATTCTCCTATTGCGTATACCTTATTATTCTTTATAAATTCCTTTAAGCCATTAAATTTGGCTAAATAATCGTTATTTGCTTCTTCAGGGTGTATTCCTGCAGTAGGGTAAAATATATCATATTTTTTAGCCAATTCTTGAGCTTTTATATTAGTTATATCTGAAAAACCAACTAAAATAATTTTATTAACATTATTTTCTTTGCATCTTTCAACGCAAGAATCAATATCTAATTCAAATTCCTCTGAAAAAAGGTGAGAATGTGTATCTATCATAAAACTTAAATATGATAATGAACTAAAATAATTATAGTATCCTTATCAATAGTTATCCTTTCTTGTTTTCTTAAATTATTATCTAATAATAAGATATTAGCCTTATTAATAGGCGAATCAGTAGGTGAGTCTGATAATGTTAATGCTGAAGTTATTGAATTTAGCATTTTATCAGTAACATTTACTGCACCCTCAATTACAGATGTAACACCATCAATAATTGATTTCTTTAGGTTTTTACCTACAAATCCTATTGGCATATATTCATGATTAGATGATTCATATAATGCGCTTATAAATTCTAGCTTAGAATTAAATTCTAATTCTCCATGAATATCAATTATTTCTTTTGCTTTTCTAACATCAAAATCTAGCATTATATCATCTGATTCATAATTTTTAATTAATAGATCTTCATAGAATTTATGAGCTGTAGGGTGAGTTAATATTTGAGCTATATATAAGGCTACCATTTCATTTGAAATAATCATACCTGATACATTTAAGCTATCAAGTGAGAATCTTGATGATGGGTCAAATATTTCAGCATATAATTCGATTTCAGGATCATATTTTTCATTTGTTTTAATTTTAATTAATGTTAAAAATACATTATTATCCTGTTCATCTTCTGTTGCTTTTTCATCTGATAAAATTAAAACCTTTTTTCTTCCTCCGGTTTTACTTATATCATCCATTAACATATCAATATTAACATTTGTAGGATAAATTTTACATTTAATCTTTCCATCTTTTACATTATTATGGTTATCACATACGTCTAATATTGAATTAGATCTATCGTTATCACCTATAACATATAATGTAAAATTATTTTTTAGAATATTCTTTTTAAATTCAACCTTTGTAAAATATTCTTTCTTTGTGAATGTTCTTCTAGCATAATTCTTTTCTGAATATAAATAAAGCTTTTCTCCATCAGCTTCTTTATATGTTGTAATAGGAATAGCTCTATTATATCTTTTTAATGCTTCAGATATATTATTATCCTTATTATCTACTGCAAAGAAAGATCCACCTTCATATGATAATAAATAATAATATAAATCTGCAAATGATGTATTAATAGCTGCTCTACCTAAGGCATGACCTACAATTGTATTTTTAGAGAATATTGATACATTAGCTTCTTTTAAATCATAGCTTGCAAGCATAAGGTCATCTATTTCTTTAGATACTGCATTATCATTTACTTCTACTATTACATTGGCTTTTTTATTAATACTTAAAATAGACATTAAAATTTTAAATGAATCAGCATCATTTAAATTTTTAGAATTTAACCAAGTAACCTTAGATAATAGGGCAATTGATACACATTTTTCAATGCTAATTTCTTTTAGTGCCTTTCTAGATGAAGGTGAACCATGCTTAACAAAGATTCTTATATTTTTTCTTTCTAGATTAGATTCTAAGAATATATTATCTATTTCTTCGTTTATTGTATCTCTATCTTGATTAGCTAATATTACAATAGTTTTTTTGCCAGGCATAAAAGATAATTCTTTTATTAAGTTAGCTCCAATAGGAGACCAGTTTAAAATTACATAATGATTTTTAATTTTAAGTTTTCCTACATTATGAACTCTCTTATCGAATAGGTTATGTAGCATTGAGGTTGCAAGACCTATTAGAGCACCAGAGAATGTAATCATTTGAACTGTATTAATTATAATTTTTAATATAATTACAGATGTAGGAGCTTCACTCCAAATATCTCCTGAATTCATTGTATAAATAGCACAATATTGTATTGCCTCTAAATAATTCTTTCCATCTACATGTCCATCTTTTAGATATGCAAGTAAGAATGAGAATAATAGAATAATCGCAATGTTATATATAATTAAAATATTAAAAATAACTAAATATGGATGAGAATAATAAAATTCTCTAATACGATTAGATCTTCTTCTTTTCATAAAATGCACCTCTAAAAATAATTTTACCACAAATAAAAAGAAAAAAATAAAAATCTTAAGTATTTCTACTTAAGACTTCTATTTATAATTAAAATTATTCAGCTTTTGCTTCTTTTTTACCCTTTAATTCATCTCTAATTTCTTCTAGAAGTTGAACTACAGGATCAACTACTGGCTTACCAGCTTCAGCTTCTTCAGCAGCCTTCTTAGCTTCTAATTCAGCAGCTTCTTCTGGATGAGCAGCAGCCCATTTCTTATATTTTTCTGCTTCAATTCTCTTCTTAGCTTCTTCTCTTTTCTTAGCAGATGCCATAGCAACCTTAACAATAATGAATAGAACGATTGCGATGATTAAGAAAGAAATAACAGCGTTGATGAATGCACCCCAGTCAATTACTGCAGACATATTATAAGTATATGTAGTACCATGTAATGTATACTTACTTAAAATAGTAGATTTAGCACCTTCAACTGCAGGAGTCCAAGCTGCGTCACCTTCTACGAAGTCAGGATAATTAGCTTTTGCTAATTCAACACCTAATCTTTGTAAATCAGCTGCTTTAAAAGATTGACCTAAGCCGATAGCTTTATTCATACCTTCTTGAACTGGATTGATTGCAGGTAATACTGTAACTAATCCTTTTAATCCTCCAGGTACTGCCCATAGACATACGCTTAATAAAATATTAACTAATGCAGTTACGATTGCACCAAAAGCACCACCGATTACTACACCAACAGCCATATCTAGAACATTACCCCTAGAAATGAATGCTTTAAATTCACTAAAAAATTTTTTCATCTCATTTTTTCCCCTTTCGTTATATATTATATAACAATTAAAAACAATTTTAAATAATAGATTTTTTTAAACCTCTAATGTAGTTAAAATTCTTTTAATAATATCATCATCTGCTAAATCACCAAATGAGACATGAGAATCTTCAATCCAAGCAGCTAGTGACTTAAATTCTCCGTTTTTAGGATTATATCCTGCTTCTACTGTATAATATTGGAATAAATCTAGCATAAATGAATATGCAAAAATGATTTGATGACAATTTCCGGCATCAATTCCTCTTTTAGGCATATTAATAATTATAAAATCAAAGCTTTCTTCACTTTTTATTTCTATATCAATATCAGTTAAAGAATATGGACATACCTCATTTTTCTTATCATATACCTGTTTTAGCATTCCAAAAATATAATCAGTTTTTTCAGTTAAAGTTTTATTTATTACTCTAACAGGATCTTTAGAAAATAATTTTGGTAATAAATCATGTTCAAATAAATATCTTGTATTCATATAATTACACCTCGTATTACAATTATATCATTTAATAATAAATAAAACGAGAAATTTTAAAGTGATTCATTTAAATATTACATGCATCCTTATATAAATATATATAAAATCAAAAAAGGTTGCCGAAGCAACCTTAATTACTTAAATTATTCAATGATGTCAACTACTGAACCAGCACCAACTGTTCTACCACCTTCACGGATAGAGAACTTAGTACCTTGTTCCATAGCGATTGAGTGAATTAATTCAACTGTCATAGTTGTGTTATCACCAGGCATAACCATTTCAGTACCAGCAGGTAAAGTAATGATACCTGTAACGTCTGTAGTACGGAAATAGAATTGTGGACGATAGTTAGAGAAGAATGGAGTATGACGACCACCTTCATCTTTTGATAATACGTAAACTTGAGCAGTAAACTTATGATGTGGAGTAACTGACTTAGGTTTAGCTAATACTTGACCTCTTTGAACTTGGTCACGGTCGATACCTCTTAATAATACACCAATGTTATCTCCTGCTTCAGCATAGTCTAATAACTTACGGAACATTTCAACACCAGTAACAACTGAAGTTAAAGTATCTTTAATACCAACGATTTCTACTGCATCACCAACTTTAACTTGACCTCTTTCAACTCTACCTGTAACAACTGTACCACGACCAGTGATTGTGAATACGTCTTCGATAGGAAGTAAGAAAGGCTTAGCGTTATCTCTAACTGGAGTTGGGATATATTCATCAACTATATCCATTAATTCTTCAACTTTAGCAACCCACTTTGGATCTCCTTCAAGAGCCTTTAAAGCTGAACCACGGATAACTGGAATTTCATCACCTGGGAAGTCATATTCAGATAATAGATCTCTAGTTTCCATTTCAACTAAGTCGATTAATTCTTCATCATCAACCATATCGCACTTATTTAAGAATACAACGATTTTAGGTACACCAACTTGACGAGCAAGTAAGATGTGCTCACGAGTTTGAGCCATAGGTCCATCTGTAGCTGCGATAACTAAGATAGCACCATCCATTTGTGCTGCACCTGTAATCATGTTCTTTACATAGTCGGCATGGCCTGGGCAGTCTACGTGTGCGTAGTGTCTTTTTGCAGTTTCATACTCAACGTGTGCAGTGTTGATTGTGATACCTCTTTCCTTCTCTTCTGGAGCGGCATCAATTTGATTATAATCTTTAGCTTGAGCTAGACCCTTCTTTGCAAGAACGTTAGTTATAGCTGCAGTTAAAGTAGTTTTACCATGGTCAACGTGACCAATTGTACCAATATTAACATGTGGTTTTGAACGGTTAAATTTTTCCTTTGCCATTTTAAATGGTCCTCCTAATTATATATTTTTTATTTTCAAAATACCAATTAATATTTTACCCTAATTGGCAAGGGTTTGCAAGTAATATTATTATAATATTAACTTATTACTAAATTTAATTATGCTCTCTTAGCAACAATTTCTTCTTGGATGCTCTTTGGACAAGCTTCATAATGATGAATTTGCATTACGAAGTTACCACGTCCTTGAGTATTAGAACGTAATGCTGTTGCATAACCGAACATTTCAGCAAGTGGAACGTATGCTCTAATCTTCATACCATTACCACGCTTTTCTTGTGAATCAAGACGTCCACGACGGCTTGTTAAATCACCGATAACATTTCCTACATATTCTTCAGGAATTGTTACATCTACTTCCATGATTGGCTCAAGTAATACTGGCTTACACTTGTCCTTCATAGCCTTAACAGCTAATGAAGCAGCAACCTTGAATGCCATTTCAGATGAGTCTACTTCATGGTAAGAACCATCGAATAATTCAGCCTTAACATCAATGATAGGGTAACCAGCTAATACACCATTAGGTAAAGCTTCTTGTAAACCTTTATCTACTACTGGGATATATTCTCTTGGAACTGTACCACCAACAACTGAATCAACGAATTCATAACCCTTTTCAGGATTTGGACTAAATCTTACCCAAACATGACCATATTGACCACGTCCACCAGATTGTCTAATGAACTTACCTTCACATTCACCTGTTTGAGTGATTGTTTCACGGTAAGAAACTTGTGGAGCACCAACGTTTGCTTCAACGTTAAATTCTCTTTTCATACGGTCAACGATGATATCTAGGTGTAATTCACCCATACCAGAAATGATTGTTTCACCAGTTTCTGGGTTTGTATATGTTCTGAATGTAGGATCTTCTTCAGCTAACTTGATTAAAGCTTGAGTCATCTTGTCTTGGTCAGCCTTAGTCTTAGGCTCAACAGCAACAGAGATAACTGGTTCTGGGAATGTCATCTTTTCTAGAACGATGTCATATTTTTCTTCAGCTAAAGTATCACCTGTTGTAGTTGATTTGAAACCAATTGCAGCAGCGATATCGCCTGCATAAACTTCTTTAATTTCTTCACGGTGGTTAGCATGCATTTGCATGATACGACCTAATCTTTCCTTAACACCCTTAGTTGTATTTTGAATGTAAGAACCAGATGTAATATGACCTGAATAAACACGGAAATAAGTTAATCTACCAACGAATGGGTCTGTTGCAACCTTGAATGCTAATGCAGCAAACTTTGCATTGTCAGATACTTCAACTTTAATTTCGTTTCCGTTTGAATCTTCAGCCTTGTTTGTTAATACTTCTGTAGGATTTGGTAAGAATTCTAGAACATAGTCAAGTACTCTTGATACACCAATGTTCTTGAATGCAGAACCACATAATACAGGGAAGAATTCTACTTTTAATGTAGCTTTTCTGATTACAGCTTTGATTTCATCTTCAGTGATTTCTTCACCTTCAAGATACTTCATAGCTAAATCATCATCAAATTGAGAGATAGTATCAATTAATAATTCTCTCTTTTC